>JAFWLX010000303.1 GCA_017510875.1 Atopobiaceae bacterium
ACAGCCGTTGCGACAAACAGGTAAAAGAGCGTGTCCCGACTAATGATGAGCAGAAAGGCATAGGACGCCAACAGCAAGACAAGCCCACGCGCACGCCGAGGGGCGAGCAGGTAGACCAAAAAGGTTGCCGGGAGAAACACGGCAATAAACGATGTGGTGAAGTACGAGGTCATATTTGCTGCTGTACTATTGCCCAATCTAGATACATCCATTTGCTCACGATAGCTAGCCTACGCGACAAATGCCCCAAATACAAGTGATACCACAGGCATGACAGGCGTAGGCAGGTCGTGCCCGTGGCAAGTGGCTCTGTCATTCCAGAGAGGGTGGATGATTTTTGAAGAGGTTGAAGAGGTATTGCGTAAAGGACGTGCGATTTCTCTCAATTTCTTTTTCAACAGCACCACATTAGCTATCATGAGCTAGTTACGCTGCGAATCACAAACGTACCCGTTTCGCAGAACCTGTTCAACCTTGACCGAGGGGGACCCTTGGCTCTGAAGAAGCAAACGCAGCCCGAGAATGCCAACGAGCTTTCGCTGTCACGCAACGTATCTGCCGAATACTACAACAAGCTTATGCGCAAGCGCTCACGCAAGCGCGTGCTAAGGGTCGTTCTTGCCTCCCTCCTTGTTGTTCTTGTATGTGCAGGCGTTGCTGTAGCCTCATTTGTTAACGACATCAACCAGAAGATCACGGGCTCGGTAGACACTAAGCTCCAGACGGTCCTTACCACACAAGAGCCGGGTAAGCCCTTTTACCTGCTGCTTATTGGCGTAGACAAGGACGAGGGGCGCACCGAGGATCCCGAGTACGGCGCAGATGACAGCCAGTATCGCTCGGACTCCATCATGCTGACGCGCATTGACCCGGGCGAGAAGAAGGTCACGATGGTTTCCATTCACCGTGACACCCTGTATGACTTTGGCGAGCATGGCCAGCAGAAGATCAACGCGGCCTACTCGATTGGCCAAGAGACGTACACCACGCAGGTTATCTCAGAGTTTGCCGGCGTGCCCATCTCGCACTATGCCGAGGTGGACATGGACGCCATGGCCGCCGTCATCGACTCCATTGGTGGCATTGACGTCTACGTTGACATTCCCATTCACGATCCCGGCTACACCGAGCTTGACCTTGAGGAGGGCTGGCATCACTTGGACGGCTACGATGCCGCCATGTACTGCCGTTGCCGCCATGCCTACGACGACTTAGGCGACGGCGATCGCTACCGCGCACGCAACCAACGTCAGGTAATCTCGACTGTAGCCAAGAAGGTCCTCAGCAGTGACCCTGCAACCATTGCCAATACCGTCTCTACCGCCGCATCGTTTGTGCGCACCGACCTTGACGTGCAAACCATTGTGGGCCTGGCCATGCAGTTTATTGGCATGGACCTAGAGAACGGCTTCTATATGGGCATGGAGCCCACCACGTCAAAGTACGTCAACAACACGTGGTACGAGTTCTGCGACGTTCCCGCTTGGCGGAAGATGATGTCGCGCGTTGACCAGGGTCTGCCTCCCACCGAAGAGGGCGACGCTGACGCACTGGAGACCTCTGAGGGCGACGTAAATGTTGACTACGTGGTCACCAACAACAACGGTGGCGGCAGCGACGACACAAGCTACGACTACGAGCCCGAGCCGACGTATTACGATGAGCCCAGTTATGATGGCGGCTATGACGACAGCGATTCGTCTGGCGGCGATTACAGCGACGATAGCGGTGAATCCTCAGACGAAGAGTAACACCGGCAAATGAAGCGTAAAGGGCCGCCCCCAACGTTGGGGGCGGCCCTTTTTCGTCTTGACGCTGATCAAAAGAGAGCTATACGTTGAACATGAAGTGCATCACGTCACCGTCTTGCACCACGTAGTCCTTGCCCTCCATGCGTAGCTTTCCGGCGTTCTTGCAGCCCTGCTCGCCTCCCAGCGAAACGTAATCGTCGTAGCTGCACACCTGCGCCTTGATAAAGCCGCGCTCAAAGTCGGAATGGATGACGCCTGCAGCCTGCGGCGCCTTGGCGCCAATGGGAATGGTCCAGGCCTTGACCTCCATCTCCCCTGCCGTAAAGTAGCTCTGCAGGCCCAGCAGGCGATAGGCTGCCTGTGCCAGAGTGGCAAGTCCGCTCTGCTCAAGCCCTAGGTCCTCAAGAAACAGGGCCGCCTCCTCGGGGTCAAGCTCTATCAGCTCTGACTCCACCTTGGCGCTGATGGGCACCACCTCGGCACCATCAATGGTGGGCAGCTCTTGGCCCAACGCATCCTCATCCACATTGGCCACGTACAAGATGGGCTTCATGGTAAGAAGGAACAGATCGTGCGCAGCAGCTCGCTCCTCGTCGGTCATGTCCAGATCTGCCGCACGGTTGCCGTCGTTCAGCCATTCTTGCAGCCTCTTGGCAATGGCCAGCTTGGGGGCGTTGGCTTTATCGCGGCGGACCTCCTTCTCAAGCTTGGGAATGGCCTTCTCAAGCGTGCCTAGGTCTGCCAGCACCAGCTCGGTCTGGATGGTATCCATGTCGCTGGCTGGGTCATGGCTGCTCTCGTGGCGAATGACGTCGGGATCAGAAAAGTAGCGCACTACCTCGCAGATGGCATCCGTCTCGCGGATGTTGGCCAAGAACTGGTTGCCCAGACCCTCGCCCTCGCTCGCACCCTTAACCAGACCCGCGATGTCCACAAACTCAACGGTGGCAGGCACGATGCGACCTGGATGAACGATGTCTGCCAGTACCTGCAAGCGGTTGTCAGGCATGTCAACAATGCCCACGTTGGGGTCGATGGTTGCAAAGGGGTAGTTGGCCGCAAGGCCACCCTTGCGGGTAAGGGCCGTAAAGAGCGTAGACTTGCCCACGTTGGGCAATCCTACAATGCCAATTGAAAGAGCCATGTTTCTCCTATCGCCTGAGGTTTTGCGCAATGCGTCCGCACCAGACGCTATTTATCGTCCGTCTCGCCCAAATGCTCCAAAGCATCCAAGTACTTGCTAATCTTTGCCCGACCTTCTTCCTTGGCCTTCTGCACCATGGCGCGCTGCTCGGCCGCTTTGGCGGCGTTGGGATCGGGCACGACAAGATCGGCGGGGTCTGCCGACACCATGGTGAGCGCTCCGCTCTCGCATACCGCCGCACAGGCACCGCAGCCCACGCAGTAGGCCGGCTCTACTGATACGTGTCCGCTGGCGTCAAGGTCGCACACATGCAGCGAGCAGGCCCGTACGCAGTCGCCGCACATGGTGCACAGCGACGAGTTGCACTGCGGCACCCTACAGCCCAGCACGGTAGCTAGCACGGGTGATTCCTGGATGGTAGAGAGCAGCATCTTGCGGCTTTGCGTGAGCACGTGACGCCGGTTTTGGCTGGTCTTGCCCCCCACCGCGTCCTCAAGCGTGCGCTGCATGTCGTTGAGCTTCTGCGTGTGGCGCTTGATGCGCTCGGCTACCGCACGCGCGCCAAGCAGCGCCGGCGAGCCCGCCATGAGCGCACGAGAACCCGTGCGAGCCAAGTTGCTCACAAACTGACCGCGCTTGTAGGCCCGCGTGAGCTCGTGGGTCATGGCACCCTCGTCCACCTCAAGGCCCACCGAGTACCCGCTCCATTGCTCGGCCGTACCAATGTGGTCCACATACACCTCTTCGCCCGTGGTGGTCTGGCAGCGATCGCAGACACCCACCGGCAGGTATACACTGATGTTGTCGTAGTCAACAAGCAGCGCAAACCACAGCTCGGGTGTGAGAAGCCCCACGCAGGGCAGCACAACCTCGTTGTCCTTGGGGTAGCGTCCCAACGCGCGCGTACAAGTGACATAGCACTGCTCGTACGCGCTTGCTATGCGCGCGATGCGGTCATAGAGCTGCTTGGACATGTGCTTGGGAAGCTGAAATGCCTCGGTGGGGCATACCGACATACACAGCCCGCACTCGCGGCAGTTGTCGTTGACCTTAAGGGTCTTCTCGCCTATCTCGATGGCATCTACCGGGCAGACCTCTAGGCAACGCCCGCACACGTCAGGACGGCCAGCCGCCACGCGCGAGCAATACACGGTATTGGCACGAGGCCGGCCCTTGTAATCGGCCGGGTTGAACACGTGGGCCTTGCTGGGGTCAACCAGCTGCCCGGCAATGTCGCCAAAGGGGTTGGAGACCTTCTCCCAGTCTTGCTGGATGTCGATAAGATCATCGAGCATGTCGCGCTTCTCGGCCACAATACCCCTCTCACACACAGAACATGCCGTAATCACTCATTGTAGCCAAAACGACTGCCCATGGCGGATACTCCACAGGGGCAGAAAGGACCGCTGCCGACCCCGCAGTCACCAAAGCCGCAGGACCAATGGCGCAAAACGTCGCTGAAAAAAGGGCCCGGAAACACATCGTTTCCGGGCCCTTTGCAAGAACTGGTACAGCTAGCCCGGCCGACCTTGGGGGCCGCGGGGCTGGGCTGGGGCTTAGTACATGCCACCGCCCTGTCCGCCAGCTGCGGCAGCTGCCGAGATTGCCTCTTCGATGGTGGTGTCCTTGGGCTCATCAGAGACGGTAGCCTCGGTGATGAGAATCAGGCTGGCCACGGAGGCGGCGTTCTGAAGCGTGGTGCGGGTGACCTTGACCGGGTCAAGCACGCCCATCTCAATCATGTCGCCCCACTCGCCGTTGGCGGAGTTGAGGCCCTGGCCCTCGGGCATATCCTTGATCTTCTCAACAACGACGGAGCCCTCATAGCCGGCGTTCTGGGCAATCTGGCGCACGGGAGCAACCAGAGCCTTGCGAATGATGTCAACGCCAATCTTCTCGTCGGCGTCATCGGCCTTGACGCCGTCAAGCACCTTAGAGGCAGCCAGGAATGCAACGCCGCCGCCAGCAACGATGCCCTCCTCAACGGCCGCACGGGTGGCCTGCAGGGCATCCTCAATGCGATGCTTGATTTCTTTGAGCTCGACCTCAGTAGCAGCGCCAACCTTGATTACGGCAACGCCGCCAGCCAGCTTGGCCATGCGCTCCTGGAGCTTCTCGCGGTCAAAGTCGGAGTCGGTGTGCTCGATCTCGCCCTTGATCTGGTTGATGCGGTCCTGGATGGCCGCCGAGGAGCCAGCGCCACCCACGATGGTGGTGTTGTCCTTGGTGATCTTGACAGAGGTGGCACGACCAAGCATCTCCTCGGTGATGTTCTCGAGGTTGATGCCAAGCTCCTTCATGGCAACCTGACCGCCGGTGACCACGGCAATGTCCTCGAGCATGCGCTTACGACGATCGCCATAGCCAGGGGCCTTGACGGCGGCAATCTGCAGGGTGCCGCGCAGCTTGTTGAGGATAAGGGTGGCCAGAGCCTCGCCGTCAACATCCTCGGCGATGATGAGCAGCGGCGAGCCAGAGCGCTGAATTGCCTCGAGAACCGGCAGGATATCCTGAATGTTAGAGATCTTCTGGTCGGTCATGAGGATGTAGGGGTTGGCCAGCTCGGCGGTCATGGTCTCGTTCTCGGTGGCAAAGTAGGGCGAGATGTAGCCCTTGTCAAACTGCATGCCCTCAACCGTGTCGATCGAGATGCCAAAGTTGGTCTTGTCCTCCTCGACGGTGATGACGCCGTCCTTGCCCACAACCTCCATGGCCTCAGAGATCTTGTTGCCAATCTCGGGGTCACCAGCAGAGATGGTGCCAACGGAAGCGATGTGCTCCTTGGTGGCAACCTCCTGGGCAGCACCCTTCATCTGCTTGACGGCAGCCTGAACGGCCTTGTCAATGCCACGACGTATGGCAATGGGGTTGGCGCCAGCGGCAACGTTGCGCAGGCCCTCGTTGACGATGACCTGAGCCAGCAGCGTGGCGGTGGTGGTGCCGTCGCCCACGGTGTCGTTGGTCTTGGTGGCAACTTCCTTTACGAGCTGGGCGCCCATGTTCTCGACGGGATCCTTGAGCTCGATCTCTTTTGCAACCGAGACACCGTCGTTGGTGATGGTGGGAGCGCCGTAAGCGCGCTGCAGGGCGACGTAGCGGCCCTTGGGGCCAAGCGTGGTGGTTACAGCATCGGCAAGCGTGTTAACGCCCTTGGCAAGACGAGCACGGGCGTCGGTACCAAAATTAATGTCCTTAGCCATTATTTATTTCCTCCAAAG
>JAFWLX010000304.1 GCA_017510875.1 Atopobiaceae bacterium
CGGGTCGCAGCCCCCAGTGCACAGGGAAACGCGGGGTTTAGGCGCGCATTACTTCATCCAGCCCTTCTCGCGGGCCTCTGCGTCCCACTTGTCAAAGGCGGCGTCTCCAAGATCGGCCAGATCGTTTAGGGCCTGACCCACGGCATCCTCGTCCACAGACCCAATAAAGTGACGTGCCACGGCCTTCACACGGTCATTGGCGTTGGCCACGGCCACCGGATGACCCACGGCCTTAAGCATCTCGAGGTCGTTGTCAGAATCGCCAAAGGCAACGATCTCGTCCTTGTCAATGGCCATAAGGATCTGCAGCACGCGCACCGCCGATGCCTTGGACCAGCCATGCGGTACCACGTCAAACATGCGGCTGCCAGGAGAGAGAAGGTCGAGCTTGGGGCAGGCTGCGCGAATCTTGTCGCCCCACTCCTCGTTGTCAATCTCTTCGGAGCCTTCCTCAAAGTGGAGACCAGCCGTCACAATGGTCCAGTGCGGGATGTCGTCGGGGTCAACCAGCTCGCTGGCACGACGACCGCCCCAGGTGGTGCCCAAAAGGCTCGGCAGCGTGGAGCCCGTTACAAAGCCGCCACCCTCGCCACGGCCAGACACGTAGACGCCAGGAAGGTCATAGACCATCTTGGCCATCGTGACCATGTTGTCGCGGTCTACACCCGTCTGGTTGATGAGCGAGCCATCCACAAAGATGCGCTTGCCATTGGAGAACAGTGCGGTCTTTACGCAGTCCTTGTCACCGCGAAATGATATGACCACAGAATCGTAGTCACGACCCGAAGCGGGCCCAAACAGAACGCCCTTGTCAAGGAGCTTGTGGATACCTTCGATTGCACGCTCGCTGGCCGGGATCTCGTAAGCAACCAGCGTGTTGTCCATGTCGGTTAGGACAAGCTTGACCATGTTGTTCTCCCCTCTATGTGGTGGGTGGAATCGATTCCATAGTAGCAGCATGCAGGGCAGGCGCCTTCCACGCATAGGCGGACGGCATGCGTACGCTGTGCCATTCTCTGTGAGCAGAAGATGGCACACTATCCGGTCCGTCTAATTTACGCTCCTTTGCACACGCATGGTGAGCTGGTTACTTGCAGCTCTAGATAACTCGTTTATATTCGCGAGCCGTAATCGCACAAAAATACATGCTCGATTGCAAGCGCGTATCATGTTTGTTACGTCATGACGGACGAAACAGAGCCGTTAACTTTGATATCTAAGCTACCTCTCGTTGTAAGGCAATAGATGGAACCACACGAGAGGAGAGCCATCATGACCTATTCCGAGCGCGTCATTGCCGACCTTAAGGAGCGCTACGCCGACCAGCCCGTCTTCATCCAGGCCGCTGAGGAGGTCCTTTCCACCCTGCAGCCCGCCCTGGACGCTCATCCCGAGTACGAGAAGGCCGCCCTTCTCGAGCGTCTCGTTGAGCCCGAGCGCATTCTTATGTTCCGTGTTCCTTGGGTGGACGACGAGGGCAACGTGCAGGTAAACCGCGGCTTCCGCGTTGAGTACAACTCCGCCATTGGCCCCTACAAGGGTGGCCTGCGCTTTAACCCCACCGTCAACCTGGGCATGCTCAAGTTCCTGGGCTTTGAGCAGATCTTCAAGAACAGCCTTACCACCCTTCCCATGGGCGGCGGCAAGGGCGGCAGCGACTTTGACCCCAAGGGCAAGTCCAACAACGAGATCATGCACTTCTGCCAGTCCTTCATGACCGAGCTCTCCAAGTACATTGGCCCTGATACCGACGTTCCCGCTGGCGACCTGGGCGTTGGCGGCCGCGAGATTGGCTACATGTTTGGCCAGTACAAGCGTCTGCGCAACGAGTTCACCGGCGTCCTTACCGGCAAGGGCCTGACCTTTGGTGGTTCGCTGGCTCGTACCGAGGCCACCGGCTACGGCCTGGTCTACTTTGTCCAGAACCTGCTTGAGGACCATGGGGACTCTTTCTGGGGCAAGACCGTCGTCGTTCACGGCTCGGGCAACGTGGCCATCTACGCCGTGCAGAAGGCTCAGGAACTTGGCGCCAACGTCGTGGCCTGCTCTGACACCAAGGGCTGGGTCTACGATCCCGAGGGTCTCTCGGTCGAGGCTCTTGAGGCCATCTACGCCGCCAAGCGCTCGGGCAACGACAAGGGCATCAGCCTTGCCAAGTACACCGAGTACCGTCCGGACGCCGAGTACCATGCCGAGGACGGCCGTGGCGTCTGGGGCGTCGAGTGCGATATCGCCCTTCCCTGCGCCCGCGAGAACACCCTGCTGCTTGAGGATGCCAAGAAGCTCGTTGCCAACGGCTGCAAGGTTGTTGGCGAGGGTGCCAACATGCCCACCACCACCGAGGCAACCGAGTACCTCATTGAGCATGGCGTTATGTTCTGCCCCGGCAAGGCTGCCAATGCAGGCGGCGTAGCCACCTCCGGCCTTGAGATGAGCCAGAACGCCGGTCACATCTCTTGGACCTTCGAAGAGGTTGACGAGCGCCTTAAGGGCATCCTGGCCTCCATCTATCGCGCTTCCGCCGACGCCGCCAAGGAATACGGCCATGAGGGCAACCTCGTGTTTGGTGCCAACATTGCCGGCTTCCTCAAGGTTGCCGAAGCCATGATGGCTCAGGGCATCTGCTAGTCAGACGCACAAAACCGCATGTACCAAAAGGACCCCGGGCTACCGGGGTCCTTTCTTATCGCTATCTAGGGGCAAACGTGGATTGGGGGACCGTCCCCCAATCCACGCGTGCAATACGCCACTACAGCACAATGACGCGCAGGGCGCTTGGCACAATCTTGATTGAGAAGCTCTTGCCCAACAGCTCCTCGCCATCAATCTGACAAGGAACCTGCTCGCTGTCCTCAAAGCTCAGCTCAAGCGTTCGAGCCTGCGTGAGGCGCACAACCGATGAGCTCACATGCTTGCCAAAGCGTGCCAGCGCAAACAGTAACAGCACATGCGGCAAGCACGGCTGACGCACGTTGTAGCAAACATCAAGCACACCGTCATCGAACGCTGCCTGTGGACAGATTGCGAATCCACCTCCATAGGTGGGGCCGTTTTGCACCGTAAGAATAAGCGAGTTGAGCTGTATCTGCCCTCCCCCATCAATGCTCATGGTGCAACGGTAGGGCTCGCGGACCTTCGAGAACAATTTGAGGCCAGAAGTGAGATAGAGTTTGGAACCATGTTGCGAATCTCCCGCCTGGCGGCGCGTTGTGGTATCAAGGGCGATGGCCGCATCAATTCCAAACGAAAGCGTCTCTGTAAAGTAGGTCCCAAACCTCGATCCGTCTGCGGTCACATACCCAAGGTCCATGATTCGTTCTTTGCCCGTAAGCAGCTGATGAATCGAGGCATCCGTATCGTTTTGGGGCAGGCCAAGCGTGCGTGCAAAGTCGTTTCCCGAGCCGACGGCAACCAAGCCCAAGCGAGGCCTGCGATACCCCGAGATCTTCATCAGGCCATTGACCACCTCGTGTATGACACCGTCCCCTCCAAGGGCGATCACCGTATCGTAGCCCAAGGAGTCCCCTGCTAGATACTCCGCATCGCCAGGACCTGTGGTCTGCACCAGTTTGAAACTGGTTGTCGCGCTTGAGCACCACTCAAAAAAGCGAGCGACCTTCTCGGCACAAGCTTTCCCACGACCGCTATGCGAGGCGGGATTTGCAATAACAAGCGTGTTTCCCAAGTTGGCAATGGACATGAGCGCTCCCCCACTAGACGTCAGAACCCATTCTATACGGCCCTATAGACATCCGAACGCCCAAGATGGTAGGCGGCAAACGTTGTTGCCCACGGCCTGGCCAGCATGCGACCTTCGGGACGACTCTGAGGCTGCTCCGCCAGTCGGCGCGGCGGGAGCGAGGACTGTTCGAGGCCCGAAGGGCCGAGTTCCGCAGCTGCCGCACCGAAAGGGCGGAGCGTGAGCCGACGGCGGAGTCCCCGAGGGTCGCATGCGGGCCGGACCGCGGACAACAACTAGTAGGCGACCGGCCGGTACCTACCAAATAAAATTGGATTTGAGCATCTCGCCGTTATCCATGAGTATGTCCTCACCAGTTATGGAGCGATTAACCACCGTAAGGAAGTACGCAAGATCGGCAACCTCGCTTGCCTCGGCCCACTTTCCCAGCAGCGTCTCGTTGAGAACCGCCTGGTAAAGGCGCTTACTGTTAAGAATGTGATCGTTGGCGGGGGTGATCACGCCACCGGGAGAGATGGCGTTGCAGGTTATGCCGCGAGAGGCCAGGTTTAGGGCAAGGTTCTTCATGTAGCCCACTATGCCCGCCTTGCTTGCCACATACATGGGAAACTCGGCGCCATTGCGCGCTGATGCCGAGGCAACAAACAGTA
>JAFWLX010000305.1 GCA_017510875.1 Atopobiaceae bacterium
TGGGACTCCGGCTTCGGCTCACGCTCCGCCCTTACGGCGCGGCAGCTGCGGACTTTTGTACGAACCCTTCGGGTCTTGACATGCCACTGGCATGTCAAGCAGACAGTCCTCGCTAAGCGCCGCGCCGACGGGCGGAGCAGCCTCAGAGTCGTCCCAAAGGTAGCCGTCCGGCCGGACCCTGAGGGACGGCGCGCCCGAGCCCCTTCTGTTACAGCCTCCTATTGTGATGGTATATGCTAGCCCCTCGTGAGCTTGCGATGCAGGCGGTGGGGCTTGCTGGCCTCGGGACCCAGGCGCTTCTCGCGGTCGGCCTGGTAGCTATCGAAGTTGCCCTCAAACCAGTGCCAGCGGCCGGGGTTCTCGTCGTCGCCCTCCCAGGCAAGGATATGCGTGGCCACGCGGTCAAGGAACCAGCGGTCGTGGCTTACCACAACCGAGCAGCCCGGGAATCGCTCGAGGGCGTCTTCCAGACTCTCTAGCGTCTCGACGTCCAGGTCGTTGGTGGGCTCGTCCAAAAGCAGCAGGTTGCCACCCTGCTTGAGGGTGAGCGCCAAGTTCAGACGGTTACGCTCGCCACCACTTAGCACGCCGGCGCGCTTCTGCTGGTCCTGCCCCTTGAAGCCAAAGCTGGCCACGTAGGCGCGACTGGGAATCTCGGTAGTGCCTACCTGGATGTAGTCGTTGCCGTCCGAGACCACCTCCCACAGAGTCTTGTCAGGGTCAATGCCCGCACGCATCTGGTCGACGTAAGAGATCTTCACGCTCTCCCCCACCTCAAGCGTGCCATCGTCGATGGGTTCAAGCCCCACAATGGCCTTGAGCAGCGTGGACTTGCCCACACCGTTGGGGCCGATGATGCCTACGATACCGTTGCGCGGCAGGCTGAAGGAAAGGTCGTCGATAAGCACGCGGTCACCAAAGCCCTTGCGCAGGTGCTGAGCCTCCAACACCTTGGCGCCCAGACGCGGTCCTGCGGGAATCTGAATCTCTGAGAAGTCCAGCTTCTTGGAGGCCTCTGCCTCGGCTGCCATCTGCTCGTAGCGGGCAAGACGAGCCTTACCCTTGGCCTGGCGGGCCTTGGCACCGCTACGCACCCACTCAAGCTCGCGCTTGAGCTTCTTGGCACGCTTGGCATCCTGCTGGCTCTGTAGCTCCAGGCGTGCGGCCTTCTTCTCAAGATAGGTTGAGTAGTTGCCCTCGTAGGGATAGAGCTGGCCGCGGTCCACCTCGCAGATCCACTCGGCTACATCGTCAAGGAAGTAACGATCGTGTGTGACAGCCATGACGGCACCAGGATAGCGATGAAGGAACTGCTCGAGCCACAGCACGCTCTCGGCATCCAAGTGGTTGGTAGGCTCGTCCAAAAGCAGCAGGTCAGGAGCCTCAAGCAAAAGGCGGCACAGGGCCACGCGACGCCGCTCGCCACCCGAGAGCACGCTCACAGGCGTATCGGGGTCGGGGCACTGCAGCGCATCCATAGCCTGCGAGAGCTGGCTGTCCAGGTCCCAACCGTTAGCGGCGTCAATCTCGTCTTGCAGACGACCCATCTCATCCATCAGGCCATCAAAGTCGGCATCGGGCTCGGCCATTTCCATGCTGATGGCGTTGAAGCGATCGATCTTGGCAAGCAGCGGGCCAAAGGCCTGCTCGATGTTCTCGCGCACCGTCTTGTCCTCGTCAAGCGGCGGCTCTTGCTGCAAGAGGCCCACGGTGTAGCCAGGCGAGAGGCGCGCCTCGCCGTTTGAGACATCCTCGAGACCAGCCATGACCTTGAGCAGCGTGGACTTACCCATGCCGTTGGGTCCTACCACGCCAATCTTTGCCCCAGGGTACACACCCACGGTCACGTCATCGAGAATCACCTTGTCGCCCACTGCCTTGCGGGCCTTGTACATCTGATAGATGAATTCTGCCATTAGGTGGTTTCCCTTCTCTGCTAGTTCTCGCCAAAACGCTTACGTGGGCCTCTTCGTTGGTCTTCAAGATACCTGATGTATACCAGATGTTCATCGTCATGGACGGTATAGTAGATGCCCCATTTCTTTACATAGACCACTCTACAGATAAACGGGAGGCGAGCAGCCTCGTAGGTAGGATCGTACACACTTCCCCTGTACGGCGTCGTCTGGAGCAAATCGATGGTCTTGCGCACCTTCTCGAAGGATGCCTTTGGCATGGTGAGCAGCTTCCTTCTGGCGGCAGGACTCACGCGAACCTGATAGGCACTCATGCCACGCCTGGCTCCATGGACATGCGCTCACGCTGCACATCCTCCCACGCATAGGTATCACCTTTGAGCCGGTCAAGCTCGGATTGCATAAGCGTACGGTAAAGCTCCAGCTCCTCCTCTAGCTCTGCCTGGCGTGCAAGGATGTCATCAAATGAATCAGCGTTTATCACCACAAGAGAGGACTTGCCGTTTCGTGTAACGTATACCGGCTCTTTTGTACGGTCGCAAAAATCGTAGATAGCACCGATATTGCGCTGAAGATCTGACGACGTCTTAATATGCGTCATGCTATCCTCCATTCAGAATATCTTCTGAATGGAGGATAGCATGACGCACTCTTTACTACAAGACTCTTACATCTCGAGCTTGTTCACGCGACGGTCGTAGGTGAGCAGACCGTTGGTCTCTTCTTCCACATCTGACAGCTGCGTGTACACGTAGCCGGCAAGGCCCTGCGCCTCTAGTGCATCCGCCTGGGACAAGAGCTCTTCAAGCGCTGCACGCCAGCCGTCATATGTTTCGTAATCGGCATAGCCATAAGAATGGTCAAGCGAGGAATGGCCTTCTATTGGCCAGGTGAGGCCACCAAACTCGTTGATCATCTGGATGCGCTGGCCATGCGTGCCCTTTCCGGCGTACGGGTCGTCAAACAGATGGATGCCGCGGAAGTAGTTGTGCACGGCAAAGACGTCGCCTGCGCCCTGGTCGTACCAGCCGCTCACGGAGGTCACAGGCCGCGACGGATCAAGGTCCCACACCATCTGCGTCATGGCTGCCGAGTCAAACTGGCCCCACGACTCGTTGAAGAGCACCCAACCCACTATGCAGGGATGTGCCGAGAGCCGCCGCACCACGTCCTCGCAGGTACGCATCCACTCGTGGCGGTAGCCCTCGCTGGATGCGCCCAGGCGAGCTCGACCTTTGTCGGTATCGTCGCGCTGGGAGTTCCAAGACTTGCGCACCAGTGTGGGAACGTCGCGTGACCAACGGTCGGAGGGAATGTCACCCCCGCTGGGCATGTCTTGCCACACCAACATGCCCATGCGATCGCACAGCGCATAGAAACGCTCGGACTCTACCTTGATATGCTTGCGTAGCATGTTGAAGCCAGCCCGTTGCGCCGCACGGATGTCTGATGCCATGGCCTCTTGCGATGGCGGCGTGAGCAGGCCGTCAGGCCAGTAACCCTGATCAAGCAGGCCGCGCAAAAAGAGTGGCTGATGGTTAAGACAGAAGTGCGGCACACCCTGGGAGTCGCGCTCGACACCCACGCTCCTGAAGGCCGTATAGCTGCGCACCACGTCGTCACCATAGGTCACCACCACGTCATAGAGCGCCGGCGTCTGCGGCGTCCACAGCCGGAAGTTGGGAATCTCAAATGAAAGCGTCATGCGTCCGTCCACGCGACGCGACTGTATGCCCGAGGCAACCGGCGTCTCTATGTCAAAGACCTCGACGCTTAGCATGGCAATGCCGGTGGCGCGCACCGAGACCGTCAGCTCGCCCGTGAGCATGTTGGGCACCAGCTGCAGCTCGTCAATATGCGTGCTGGGAACAAACTCGAGCCACACCGACTGCCAGATACCCGACTGTGCCGTGTACCACATACCGTTGCGCGCCAGGCGCTGCTTGCCGCGTAGTTGGGTACCCTTCTCGCTTGGATCAAACACACAGACGAGCAGCTCGTTTTCACCCTCACGCAAAAGGTGAGTGATGTCGGCCTCAAAGGGCAGGTAGGCGCCCTTGTGCTCGGCTGCCTTGCTGCCGTTGACATACACCGCGCAGGCAAAGTCCACGCCGTCAAAGTGCAGGATGCAGCTGCCATGCGCAGGCATCTGCGGACACGCAAAGCTGCGGTGATACCAAAGAAGCTCGCTTGGCTGCAGCTGGCGACCTACCCCAGAAAGCGATGCCTCGGGCGAGAAGGGCACGCGAATAAGCTGGTCAAACGATGCAGGAGGCTGAGCATCGCGCCAAGCCTTGCCCGCACGTGTGTTGCGCACAAAGGCGCACTCCCACCAGCCGTCCAACGTCTGCCAGCTATCGCGTGCCAGCAGCGGCCGCGGATGGCTGGTGTAGGCAAGCGGCGCGTCTTCCAGCGCGTCTCCCCACTCGGTGGTAAGCGGCAGGAGATGCTCGGGCCCATGGTCTTTGGGAATGCTCTTTATCACGCGACGAATGTCAAGGTCCATGGGCTGTTCCTTTCGTCAAAAACCAACGAACTCGTTACTGTTCACGGGCAGGCCAGGACGGTGACCCTCGGGGCTTCGCTTCGGCTAAGCGCTCCGCCCTTACGGCGCGGCAGCTGCGGGCTTTTGTTAGAACCCTTCGGGTCTTGACATGCCACTGGCATGTCAAGCAGACAGTCCTCGCAAAAGCGCCGCGCCGACGGGCGGAGCAGCCTCAGAGGCGCCCCGAGGGTCACCGCCCTGGCCTGCCCGTGAACAGTAACACGAACTCCCCCAGAGTTCGCCTTCTAACGTTACAGCAACTCGTCGAGCGTGCTCCCATAAGACGGAAGAAACTCGCATATGAAGTCGGACACCTCGGGCAGCTCTGCCGCAAGCTCGTCAATGCGTTGGCGCGTAGAGTCCTCGGCGCGGCTGAACTCGGTATTGCCCGACTGGGCCTCGTCTATGCACTTGATGAGCGCGTTGATCTTGTCGGCAGCTTTTACCAGCTTGCGCAGGTAGACGTCTTGCGGCGAGTCCTTTGGCTCAAAGAGGGCCTCGTAGATAGGACGAAGGTCGGCCGGCAGCTTTGAGAGCAGCGTCTGCTCGGCCTCGTGCTCTACCTGCTTGTAGGCGTCGCGTATGCGGCTGTCGTGGTACTTGACCGGCGTGGGCATGTCGCCAGTGATGATCTCGGAGGCGTCGTGGTAGAGGCCAATAAGCGCTGCCTCGCTTGCATCAAGCGAGCGCCCATAGCGCACATTGCCAATGGTGGCCAGAGCGTGGGCGATCATCGCTACCTCAAGCGAGTGCTCGCCAAGGTTTTCAGGTCGCGAGCTGCGCATAAGCGCCCAACGGTCGATGTACTTCATGCGCGAGACAATGGCAAAGAAAGTTGACTGCATGGTTCCTCAATTCTTGCGGTAAATGATTCATCGCCTTCCATCATGCCACGACCTGCAGACAGTAAGTGTGGAGCAGCAGGCGTGCCAGCAGCGTGTCACCAGAAACGCCCCATGACACACGTCTCCCCGCCCAACACCAAATAGTTAATTATGGTAAACTTATTGCCTTGAACGTAGCTTATTTGATTGGAGCACTTATGCAACTCCCCTGCCCAGGCTGGCATCGTATTGGTGGGGTTTTGGTTACGGTTGCCCTCGCAACAGCGCCGCTCTGGCCAACAGTGGCCTATGCCGCCGACACGGTGGATAAAAGCGAGACCGTGCATGTGCAAATAGATGCCACCGGCACGATCCGCGAGATACGCGTGGACGACTTCCTTGCAAACGACGCAAAGGCACAGCAGTTGCATGACCACTCGACCCTGCAGGACATAAAGTCCGACGACGAGGCACAGACATACACGCAGGACAACGACCAGTTGCTGTGGGAGACGGGGGGCACCAGCGTCAGCTACAAGGGCACAAGCACCGGACAGCCGCCCGTAGACGTGAAGCTCTCGTATACGCTTGACGGAGCGCCGTGCAGCCCAGAAGAGCTGGCAGGCGCAAGCGGACACTTGGTCATGCGGTTTGATTACCACAACAGCGTTTCGCAGACCCGCAAGATAGATGGCAAAGACCGCACGGTGTTCACGCCCTTTGTCTGCCTCACGGCCGTCATCCTTGACGGTGACATCTTTAGCAATGTGCAGGTGACCAATGGAAAGGTGGTAGACGACAAGGGCGGGCTGGCCGTGATTGGCTACGCCACCCCCGGCCTCAAGGAGAGCCTGCCCGAAAACGACGAGACCCGTGACCTTGACTTTCCCGAGTACGTGCAGATTGAGGCAGACGTTACCAATCTTGAGCTTGACCCCACCTACACCATTGTGACCCCCGAGCTCTTTAGCGAGCTTGACCTCTCTGACCTTGACTTAGGCGACATGGACGAAGGCACTGACGAGCTGCGCGACGCCATGGATGCCGTTGTGGGAGGTTCCGACACGCTTGCCAATGCGCTCAAGCAGCTCTCGGCGGGAACCACGCAGCTTGGCGGAGGGGCGGCGGCCTTGCGCGACGCCTTGGGGCTGCTTCCCGGCGGCATGACGCAGCTGGTCAGCGGCGCAGACACGCTTGGCACCCGCCTGGGCGAGGCTGCCCAAGTAGCCGGTAATGTGGCGCAAGGAGCCCAAGGAGTTTTGGGCGAGGCGCAGGATGCTGAAGGACTGGCAGAGGGCACCCAAGATGACATCGCGGTGGCTCGCGAGGCAGTTGAGGAGCTCAAGGGTGCTGCCCAGAACCTTAAGCTTGACACCACACGCACAACAATCACAGGAGCTGGAGAGACCGCAAAGAAGGCGCAGGATGCAGCCACAGGCGCAAAGGAACTCATAGACCAAGAGCGCACCGACGCCCAGACAAAGGCAGAAACCGCAACCCAAGATATAGAAGCGGCGCAGGACAAGCTAGCGGCCGTAACCGAGGACGAAAGCCTGCAGCTTACAGACGAGCAGCAAGAGGCTCTGGCTGCCAAGCTTGCCGATGTCAGCAACACCCTGGATGCCGCCCGCACGGAGCTTGCACCAGAAGAGCCGCAAGACCCTGACCCCCTTGCCGAGAAGTCCACGCAACTAGCCCAGGCAGCGCAACAACTTGCGGACGCGGCCAAGCAGATAGATGCCTCGGCAAAGGACGTCTCCACCGTCACGGGCGCGGCCGACGTCGCACTCGAGAAGCTCGATGAGGCGGCAGGCTCGGTTTCAGACCTACGTCAGCAGCTTTCCCGCGTGGGCAGCGGCGCAAACGGACTTTACGCCGGAGCCACAGCCCTAAGCGGTGGCCTTGCCGCCGCGCAGGCAGGGGCCACGACACTCAGGGAGGGCATTGCCGCTTTGGCAGCGCAGGCTCCCCAGGCAGTTGAGGGGGCAGCCGCCATTGCTACGGGCATCGACGCGCTGGCCACGGGCACCGAGGCAACCGCCCAAGGGGCAGACCAGCTTACCAGCGGCCTTTCCACCTTCAACGACGAGGGCATAGCCAAGATAGCAGACGCCCTTGATGACCTAGGCAGCGAGGTTACCGAGCTCACCGACACGCTCGACGCCCTACGCGACTCCGCCAACGCCTACGACACGTTCTCGGGCAAGGCAGAGGGCCAAAGCGGCCAGGTGCGCTTCATTTACAAGACCGAACAGATTGGGTAGCGCAAGGCGCCACCAAACGCAAAGCATCGGAGTGTTGGCATGCCGGAACAGGTTGAAGGATTTCTTCGCATAGACAACCTAACCAAGAGCTACGGCGAGGGCGAGGCTCGCACGCAGGTGCTCAAGGGCATCACCACCAGCATCGACCGTGGCGAGATCTGCGTGCTGTTTGGACCCTCGGGGTCGGGTAAGTCGACCTTCCTCAACATGGTAGGCGGCCTTGAGCCCGCAGACAGCGGATCGATTGTTGTGGACGGTACCGACATCTGCCAGCTGAACAGCCGTGAGCTGGTGGAATATCGCCGTCGCGAGCTGGGCTTTATCTTCCAGTTTTACAACCTGGTGCCCGACCTCACCGTTCGCGAGAACATCGAGGTCTGCCAGTACCTCTCAAAGAATCCGCTGCCCATTGACGACCTCATCAAGTCGCTGGGCCTGTGGGAGCACCGTGGTAAGTTTCCCAACCAAGTGTCTGGCGGCCAGCAGCAACGCTGCGCCATTGGCCGCGCCTTAGTCAAAAACCCCAGCCTGCTGCTTTGCGACGAGCCCACCGGCGCGCTTGACTACCACACCTCGAAGGAGATTCTCGAGCTTATGGAGCGCGTCAACCGTGAGTATGGCTGCACCATGATCATCGTCACGCACAACGATGCCATACGTCACATGAGCCATCACATCCTGCGGCTGCGCGACGGCAGTCTCTCTCAGGACGAGCGCAACACGCAGCTGCTGCCCGCCCGCGACCTTACCTGGTAGGAACCGATGGCACCCCTCAACAAGCGCCTGCCGCGCGAGCTACGCCACAACCTAGGCAAGTACCTTGGCATCTTCTTGCTGTTTCTGTTTGCCATTGCCATGGGGGCAGGCTTTTTGGCCTCGGCGTACAGCATCCAGGTCATACAGCACGACATGCACGAGCGCTACCGCGTGGAGGACTTCCACTTTGCCACGCAGTTTGAGGCGGCCAAGAGCTCGCTTGAGGCCGTCGAAGACATGGGCTGTACCATTTACGAGGACTTCACCGCCGACGTGCCCCTTGCGCTGGCAGGCGACGACCGCGCCATCAACTGTCGCCTCATTGACCAGGACAGGCGCAAGCTTGTAAACCAGGGGTACTACTTTGAGGGCAGGGCTCCCGAGGCGGACAACGAGATAGCCCTTGACCGCGTGTTCTGCGCCAACCATGACCTCCATGTGGGCGACCGCTGCACCGTCAACGGCCACGAGGTGACGATGACGGGCATCATGTCAGTCTCGGACTACGAATGCCTTATGGAGAAGAACACCGACATGATATTCAACTCCACCACCTTCACCGTGGCCCAAGTGACGCCCGAGGGCTTCAAGGCGCTTGCCGGTGCCAAGAAGGACTTCCGCTATGACGTGATTCTCAACGACCGCACGATGCAGCTGGCCGATCGCACCAACTTTGAGCGCGACGCGGCAGACGTGCTGGCCGACCACGGCGAGGTGCTCACTGACCTTGTGGATTGGGAGTTTGACAACAAGGCCATCTTCTTTGCCGCAGACGACGTGCAGAGCGACTCGGTCATGTGGGAGGTCCTGGTGTGCCTGCTGGTGGTCATCATGGCCTTTGTCTTTGTGGTGCTCACCAATGCCACCATCGAGCAGGAGTCGGCAGTCATTGGCACGCTTCTGGCCTCGGGATACCGTAAGCGCGAGATTGTCTCCCACTACCTGATACTGCCCACGCTCATTGGCGTGCTGGGCTGCGTTGTGGGCAACTATCTGGGCCTCACCTTCATGGCAACCCCCATGCAAGAGCTGTACTACGGCTCGTACAGCCTGCCGCCCTATGAGTATCACTTCAGCCCACGCGTGTTTGTCATCACCACCGTGATTCCCTTTACCCTTCTGGTGGTGGTCACGTTTCTGGGTCTTATCCGCAAACTGCGCTTTACCCCGCTCGCCTTTCTACGTCGCGAGATTGCCAACCGCAGCCGCCGCACCACTCTGCCCCTCCCCGAGGCGCTCGGCTTTGTTAGGCGCTTTCAGCTACGCGTGTTTCTCCGCAACCTCAGCCACTTTGTGGTGCTCTTCTTTGGCATCAGCTTCTGCAGCCTGTTTTTGCTCTTTGGCCTGTGCCTGATGCCGCTGGTAGTCCACTATGCCCAGCTGTTGAAGTCAGACGTGGTGGCCAATCACATTTACCTGCTCAAGGCGCCGCTCGAGCTTGAGGGCACGCCTGAGCAACGCGCTGCTTATGCGGCGGTGGAGCAGCTGCTCGAGGTCGACGAGCCCCTAGAAGAGCTGGGCTTTGTGGGATATGCGCGGGTGCTGATGCGCACGATGGATATTGACGAGGATGCCCATCCCGTAAACACCACCGACAACGGCCAGGACAAGATTGCCCAAGCCGAGAAGTTCTCGGCAGCAGGCTTTGAGGTGCCTCGCGTGGTCACCGACACCATGGAGCCCATCACCGTCTATGGCATCCAAGAGAACTCGCGCTACTGGAACGAGGTCGACGTGCGCAATGGCGGCGTTGTGATAGGCGGTGGCCTTTCGCAAAAGTGCCAGATCAAGCCAGGTGACACGGTCAAGCTCTTTGACAAGTACACCAACAAGTCCTACAAGGTCACGGCAACCGACGTGTGGGGCAGCACGGCCAACATGAACATCTACATGGAGATGGGCGCCCTTAACACCATGATTGACGAGGACGTAGACAACTTTGCGGGCTATGCCTCAAACGATGAGCTTCAGCTGGACCAGCGCTACCTTGCCATGGAACTTACCCCCGAGGCCATGACCAGCTCGGCCGACCAGATGCAGGCCTCGTTTGGCGACATGATGAACATGGTGGTGGCTTTTGCCATCCCGGTGTACCTCATCTTGGTGTACCTGCTCACCAAGACGGTCATTGACCGTTCTAGCCGCTACATCAGCTACATGAAGGTCTTTGGCTACCACAACAACGAGATAGACCACCTATACGTGCGCGCCATCACCGTGACGGTGCTGGTAAGCCTGATAGCAAGCCTCCCGTTTGTAATCTGGCTCGTAGATACGCTGGTGCGCTATGTCATGGACCGCTATTCGGGCAACCTAGAGCTGTGGATCGAGCCAAAGCTGCTGGTAGAGGTGGTAGCCATGGGAGCCGCCGCCTACGCCGCCGTGGCGCTCATCCACATCTGGCGCATCCGCCGCGTAAGCCTGGCCGAGGCCATGAAGGTGCAGGAGTAGGCTTTTGGTGTGCTGGGGGCTACGCCCCTGCTGCACCATCCAAAGCGGAGCAGCCAACGTTGCTGCTTTTCATGGGCAGACCAGGAAGGAGCGCGTAGCCGAAGCGAAGCCCCGAGGGTCACCGTCCTGGTCTGCCCGTGAAAAGCAACCCAATGTTACGCCTCCTACATAGACAAGGTACTTTCCCTGCATAAAAGCCCTCTTAGCGATATCATTCACATGTCCACCTCATAGAGGAGCTTTTGAATTCAGAGGGGCACTATGGGTACAGTTCGACCAATTAAAGGCATTTCACCGGGGTTCACCCGCGCCATCCTGTTTTGCATCGCCTGCATCGCCTTAAACGTTGCGGGGTCACACCTTGCCATAACGCTTAATCTTCCTGTATACCTTGACAGCTTGGGAACCATCTTGGTATCCATCGCCGGAGGCTATATCCCCGGCATGGTTGTGGGCTACACGTCAAACCTCATCTGCAGCATCTCTGATGGCATTTCGATGTACTACAGCATCGTCAACGTGCTCATTGCCATCCTCACGTCCTACCTGGCGAGCAAAGGTTGGTTCAATCGCCTCTCGCGCACCATACTTGCAAGCGTCCTGATGGCCCTAACCTGCGGCATGGTTGGCACCTTGCTCTCGTTCTTCCTTAAGGGAGGAAGCCTTGCCAACGAGATCTCAAACCCTCTTGCCAGGCAGCTTTACGCCACCGGAGCGCTTGACCTAGCATATGCCGAGCTGGTTGCAGAGCTCTTTGTGAACTTCATTGACAAGACTCTGGTCGTACTTATGGCCACCCTCCTCTACCACATGTTTTCCGAGGACTTCTTGTCTAAGCTCAACTTTATCCCTTGGCAACAGACGCCTCTCTCGCCCCAAAAGCTCAAGGAGGCAATGAGCACCAAGCCAAGGCGGATGTCGCTCGGCGCCAAGTTTGTTGTCCTTGTTGCGGCCATCTTGTCATCTGTTGCCGTGGCAACAACGATATTCAGCTACATCACCTTCCACCAGTCGACCATTGATCTGGAGAGCACCAAGGCCAAGGGCATCACAAACCTGATGGCACAGGTGGTAGACTCCAACATGGTGGCAGAGTACCTTGCCAAGGGCGAAGCTGCGCCAGGCTATCTTGAGACAGAAGCGAAGCTGGCGGAAATCCGCGATTCCTTTGACAACGTCCAGTATGTCTATGTGTACCAAATCAGGGCGGACGGCTGTCACGTAGTGCTCGACCCCGACACGGCAGACGAGCCCGGCTCTGACCCCGGAACGGTCATTGCCTTTGAGGACTCGTTTGAGAAATACCTCCCAGCCCTGCTCTCGGGAGAAGAGATCGAGCCGGTTGTCTCTAACGATTCCTACGGATGGCTGCTCACCGTCTATACGCCGCTCAAGAACGACCTTGGTGAGACCGTCTGCTATCTGGCGGCTGACCTCTCTATGAATCGGCTCGTCTCGGATGAGTACTCTTTTGTGGCAGGTATCGTCTCCTTGTTTGCAGCCTTCTTTGTCTTGATCTGCGCCGTTGTCCTGTGGCTGGCGCGCTATAGCATCGTGGTGCCAGTCAACTCAATCGCCCAAGCGTCAAGCAATTTTGTGGTTGATGAGTCCAGCATCAGAAAAGAGAACCTGGAACCCATCAAGGCGCTTGGCATACGCACGGGCGACGAGATTGAGAACCTCTACGATGCCGTCAACCAGATGGCCCAAGAGGTCGTGCGGCACGTTGCCGAGACACAAGAGAAGAGCGACGCCATTGCGCGCATGCAGAGCAACCTCATTTTGGTTCTTGCAGACCTGGTAGAGAGTCGAGACAAGTTTACGGGCGACCACGTACGCAACACGGCAACCTACACGCGCATCATCATGAACCAGATGCGCCGCGAGGGCATCTGCCCCGACGTTCTTACCAACGAGTTCATCTCTAACGTCTACCAGTCGGCGCCGTTGCATGACATTGGCAAGATTGCAGTCCCCGATGCCATTCTCAACAAGCCAGGACGGCTGACCGCAGAAGAATTCACTGCCATGAAGAACCATACCCTCGCTGGCCAGGAAATCTTGGAGAACGCCAAGGGTGCCGTCTCGGAGTCGTCGTATCTCGACGAGGCGCAGCGGCTGGCTGCCTACCATCACGAGAAGTGGGATGGCTCGGGATACCCCTATGGCCTGGCGGGAGAAGAGATTCCGCTCTCGGCGCGCATCATGGCGGTAGCCGACGTGTTTGACGCGCTGGTCTCCAAGCGTAGCTACAAGGAGGGCTTCCCCGTTGAGAAGGCGTTTGCCATCATAGAGGAGGGCATCGGCACGCACTTTGACCCACAGGTTGCACGCGCATTCCTCCATGCACGGGACAAGGCATCTGCCATTGTACAAAAGACCAAAGAGGCCAACGAGGCAGCAGAAAAGCAGGCTGATGCAGACAAGCCCAGTACGACAAGCAAGCCTGACAAGCCCGACACTTCCGATAAGCCCCATACGTCCACCAAAGACGAGAACTGACGAAACGGTGATTTCCATGAAAGAGAATCCCAAGAAGGACCCAAGCAAAAGCGGTGGCGTAAGCATTCGTGCTGTTGGCATTGTTACTATTATCATCGCCATCATACTTGCATTCTATGCGTTCTACCTGGCAGGAAAGGTGGCCACCGCCGAGGACACGGTAACCTCGGATCAGAAGCGCTATGTTGAGTGCAGCGAAGCCGTAGACAACCTACAAAGCGCGTCTGACTACCTCACCTCGCAGGCACGCATGTTTGTGACAACCGGACGTCGGGAATACATGGATGCCTATATCAAGGAGATCTCCGTTACCGACAGACGCGGAAAAGCCGTCGATGTGCTGAGGTCAAGCTTTTCTGAGAACCGCGAAGCCGTCACCAAGCTCGAGCACGCCCTAGACGCCTCAAACGGACTTGCCAAAAGCGAGCTAAGCGCCTTTCGGCTTGCTGCAGAGTACTATGGTATCGATGACGTGCCCAAAGAGGTTGCGGAGGCAAACACCGATCTGTTTAGGGACTCACCCAGCAAGGAGACCCTAATCGAAACCGCCAAGTCACTTGTGCTGAGCGAAAGCTACGATAACGTCAAAGAGAACATCTCAAGTAGCGTCAGGGCAAGTTCAGACGCACTGCTCGAGCGACTGAACACAGATCTTGAAGAGAACAAGACCTTGATACAGGGACTCCTCTTTCAGCTGCGTGTGACGGTTGCCCTGCTTCTTTGCGTCATCATGGTGTTTGTGCTGGCACTGTTTATGTACGTGCTCAAACCGCTCGGTCGCTACATCGAGCGACTGAGCGCCGGAGAGCCGCTCGAGCCCGACGGAGCCTACGAGCTGCATTATTTGGCAAACGCCTACAACATCATCTACGAGGACAACAACCAACGCATCGAGAAGCTGCGCGAGTACGCAGAACGCGATTCGCTTACCGGCATCAGCAACCGCGGAGGCTATGACAACTTCCTTGCCACCCACACCCGTAATATCGCGTTGTTGCTCATCGACATCAATAACTTCAAGGAATTCAACACGGTCTATGGCCACGATACAGGAGACGCGGTTCTGATCAAGATGGCAGAGGCACTTAACACGGCCTTCCGCTCAACCGACTTCCCCTGCCGTATCAATGGCGATTTGTTTGCCGTTGTCATGACCAACATGAACATCGAGTCGCGTCAGGCCATATTGAACAAGGTAGAGATGGTCAACTCGATTCTTGGCGATGATTCCTCAGACCTGCCTGCCGTCACGCTCTCGGTTGGCGCCGCCTTCAGCACCGAGGACATGAGCCAAGACGATATCTACCACGCCGCTCACGCCGCCATGCAGCAGGCCAAGCAGGAAAAGTCAAATAGCGTCTACTTCTACGGCGAGGGTCACA
>JAFWLX010000306.1 GCA_017510875.1 Atopobiaceae bacterium
CAGCCCCTTTCTGTTCCTGCATAAGGGTTTCCACCTTGTACTAAGGAACAGAAAGGGGCTGCCCCCTGCTGTCCCTACTTAAGAAGACCCCAGTATAGTCACGGCAATTACCACACAGTTTGCGGGTAGCGGTACTATCTGTCCAAATGGTGGCAGGCAACCTCGACAGAACCTTCGCTACGAAGGATGGGCACCTGACGGGCACAAAGATCCGTTGCAAAGGGACATCTTGTGCGGAAGCAGCATCCCGACGGCGGGTTTACGGGACTTGGTGGCTCGCCCTTCAAAAGCCGCACGGTCTGTCCTCTGCGATGTGGGTCGGGCAAGAGCACCGATTCCAAGAGGAACTGCGTGTACGGATGGCGTGCCTTGCAAAAGACCTCCTCGGATGGTCCCATCTCCATTACCTTACCCAGAAACATCACGCAGATTCGGTCCGAGATGTGGCGCACCACCGAGAGGTCATGGCTGATGAACACATACGTCAGGCCCCGCTCCTCCTGCAGCTCGTGGAGGAGGTTCAGAATCTGGTTTTGAACCGAGACATCAAGTGCCGAGACGGGCTCATCGCAAACGATGAGCGCTGGGTCAAGCGCTATGGCCCGCGCGATTCCTATGCGCTGTCGCTGGCCTCCCGAGAACTGGTGCGGATAGCGGTTGAGATAGTCCGCAGGTATGCCAACCGCCTTCATGAGTCCAAGCACGCGCTGCGTAACCTCGTCCTTGGTCGTGCATACCTTATGAGTAACAAGCGGTTCGGCAATGAGGTCGCGTACCTTCATACGCGGGTCGAGCGAGGCATACGGGTCTTGGAAGATCAGCTGGAGCTGGCGCCGATACGCAGAAAAGTCCTTCTCCCTTAGTCCTGTAATCGTGTGGTCCCTAAAGCGCACCTCACCCGATGTGGGCGGAAGCGCGCCAATGAGCATGCGTCCAAGAGTGGACTTGCCGCACCCCGACTCACCCACGATGGCAAGGGTCTCGCCCGCATTGACGGTAAGCGAAATGCCGCCTACCGCGTGCACGCACCGCTTACGGTCAAGGGGGAAGCTTCTCCCACTGCCTCGCTGCCACCCCGAACGGAATCTTCCGGCGCCATTACCCCACCTATTCTACTCAAAGAGCCGCAGCTGCTTGGCACCTAGGAGCACTGCATCGTTGGCATCGTGGCTTGCGGCCAAAAGCGTGCGACCTGCCAGACGGTTGCGCACAAAACTTGCGGCAATTGCGTGGGACTCGTCGTCAAGCGACGAGAAGGCCTCGTCTAGCAGCACCGCAGAGCTGGGATAGAGCAGTGCCCGCACGACCTCTACGCGACGACGCTGGCCGCCGGAAAGCTCGGCCACCGGAACGTCCAACGCCTCTTGGGGCAGCAGCTCAAGCAGCTCTTGTGCCACTTTCTCCCTGTTTTGGGCACCCACCACCAACGACACGTTATCAATGGCAGTAAGCTGCTCCACCAAGCGCGATTCCTGAAAGACCATAGACACCGTGGGCGGCAACAGAAGCAGCGATCCGTCCAGCACGGGTTGCAGCCCCGCAACGGTCCTGAGCAGCGTCGTCTTACCCGCGCCAGAGATATCACAGAGCACCGTGCGGGACCCGGGGCACAGGTTAAGATGCACCTCTTGCAAGACCACCTTGTTCTTATAGCCAATGCTCCCGTCAAGCATGATTGCGGAGGGCACCCGGTCAGCGTCTTGCTCTGCAGAGGCCCATACGTCACGCGTCAGCCTGAGCGCCGCCTTTTGTGACAGGCCCCCGCTTCGCGCGATCAATGCCACAAAGAGTCGCTCGCAAACCGCCGACAGCGCTATTACCACAATGGTCCATGCAAAGAGGTCCGCGGTCTCCAAGAGGATCTTTGACTGGTAGATGCGCTCGCCAATCGAACCCATGGGCGAGCCGATGAGCTCGGCGGCAACGCCGGCCTTCCACGCCATACCACACACGTTCTTTGCCGTTCCCACCAGATAGGGAACAACCGACGGCCATGTGTGAACCAACAACCGGACAATACCGTTTACCCCAAAGGCAGAGAGCATCTCCCCCACCTTGGCGTCGACGTTGGCTAGACCTTCTGCGCACGAGAAGTACACCGCAGGAAACACCACAAGAAACACCGCAGGTCCAGAGACGGCGCGCGAGCCCACCCACATGAGCATGAGCACGATGATGCAGGCCAGCGGTACCGTCTTGAGCACCTGGATGGCTGGCGCAAAGAGGGCGCCCACAACAGGCCAGCGACGCGCCACAAGCGCCAGCGCAACGGCCGCCACATAGGCGGCAATAAAGCCCCCCAATATGCGCGCCGACGAGAAGCACACGATGGTGAGGAACTTTGGCTGAACGATCAGCTCTGCCAAGCGTGCCAGCGTCTCTACAGGGCCTGCCAACAATATGTTGCTGCCCACCACCATGCTGGCCAGCTGCCACACCAGCACCCATAGTGCGACGGCAAGGCTTCTGGGCACAAAAAGCGAGGGGGCAACGCCAGCCTCATGCTGGTCGTTGCCTCCCACGTCGTTCTTGCCCCTGCTGTCTGTCGTCATCGCCACCAGTGTTATGAACCTACGTCGTACAACCGCTACTTGGACTCGTCAGTATAGTAGAAGTCGTCCTCGGGAAGCTTGCCGCCCACCGATGCGGGATCTGCGTCATAGAGCACCTGCAGGTAACCCTTAAGGGCGTTCTTCATCTCTTCGCCGGTGACGCACACGATGTTGCATTGCGGGATGGCTTTGGCGGCAACCGGCTCGGCCTCGATGATGCCTGCCTGCACCACCAGCTTGGCGGCAGTTTCAGGGTCGCCATTCACGGCCTCGACAGAGGCGGCATGACGCTTGATGAAGTCGGCGACGGCAGCCGGGTGCTGGTCGGCAAAGTCCTTGCGCACGATGGTGGTGGCCAGCACAAACTGGCTGCCATCGGTCACGTACTGGTTCCACACGTCGGTAAGGTCGATGGGAGCCGAGAGCGCCTCGTTCTTGATGAGGGTTGCCGTGGTAAAGGGCTGAGGCAGCACGCCCACGGCAGTGGGGTCGCTTGCCAGCACGGCGGCAACCTCGGAGTGCTCGTCCTTCCACTCAAGCGTCACCGTATCGGCAATGCCAGCCTCGGTGAGCAGGTAGTTGAGCACGTACTCGGGACTTGAGCCCTTGCCCGAGATGTAGATGGTCTTGCCCGCAAGATCGGCGAAGTTCTTGATGGACTCGTCGCCCGTGACCACCGACAGCACGCCCAAGGTGTTGATGTCAATGGCCTGAATGCCGCCCTCGGTCTTGTTGTACAGAACGCTACCCACATTGGAGGGAACAAGCGCAATGTCAGCCTTGCCCTGGATAACCATGGGAAGGACTTCTTCAGGAGCAGCGGAGATGGTGTAGAAGTAGGTGATGCCCGAGCCCTCTGCGGCCTCGGGTGCCTCGGTCTGCTCGCCAGTAGGGATGCCCGAGGTGCTTTCCATCATCTGCATAAGGCCAATGGCCGTGGGACCCTTGAGGGCGGCCACGCGGACAACGACGTCCTCGGCAGCAGCCTCTTGCTTGGTCTCTTCAGAAGCGGTGGTGTTGGAGTTGTTGCCACAGGCTGCCAGCATGCCGGTGAGTCCCAGCGTTCCCAGCGTAAAGAGTGCCTCGCGGCGAGTAAGTGAGCTTTTCATAAGCCATACCTTCCTGTCAGAATGCGACATCCGTGTCGCGACTTCCAAATCGGGTGTGTAGTAGTGTAGCAAAATCAGGCCGTTGCCCGTATTAGATTCTCTTTCCATGTCAGGATTGACATTTGGCCCACCGCACGCG
>JAFWLX010000307.1 GCA_017510875.1 Atopobiaceae bacterium
TGGCGAAAGAACGCTACTGAACAGTACCGTTATCTTGCCAACGTGGAAAAGGGACGGTCCCCCAATCCACGCGATTTTGTTCTACGGCCCCTCCTTTGTGCACCAGATGTGCGCGGCATGTACGCGCTGGGTTAAATTGTGCTCACAGGTGGTATCCTCATAGGGTTGAAGAAAGAGTCCTGCCGCGCCATGCGGTATCAAGTACCCGGGAGAACATGATGCGAGACAAGCTTGAGAAGCTGCTCGACGCCTATGCCGAGCTGGAAAAAAGAATGGTAGACCCAGCAGTGGTCTCAGATCCCAAAGAGTACGCGCGCATTGCCAAGGAGCATGCCAACCAGGCCGAGCTGGCTGCAAAGGCACGCGAGTACCTTTCCGCCCTCGATGACATTGAGGTTGCCAAAGAGATGCTGCGCGAGACCTCTGACGCAGACGAGAAAGAGATGCTGCAGGAGGACATCGCCTCCAACGAGGCCAAGCTTCCCGGCCTAGAGGACGAGATCAAGGTCATGCTCATCCCGGGAGACCCCAACGACGAGAAGGACACCATCGTCGAGATTCGTGCTGGCGTGGGCGGCGACGAAGCAGGCATCTTTGCGGGCGATTTGTTTAACATGTACCGCCGCTTTGCTGAGAGCCGCAAGTGGAAGGTCGAGGTGCTCTCGTCAAGCCCCAGCGACGCGGGCGGTTTCAAGACCATCGAATTCAAGGTCACCGGCGACAAGGTCTACTCGGTCATGAAGTACGAGAGTGGCGTGCATCGCGTGCAGCGCGTGCCCAAGACCGAGAGCCAAGGTCGCATCCAGACCTCAACGGCAACGGTAGCCGTGCTGCCCGAGGCTGACGAGATTGACATCCAGATTGCCGCCGAGGATCTGCGCATTGATACCTACTGCGCCAGTGGCCCCGGCGGACAGGGCGTCAACACCACGTACTCGGCCGTGCGCATTACGCACTTGCCCACCAACACCGTGGTGCAGTCGCAGGACCAGCGCTCGCAGATTCAGAACCGCGAGGTTTGCATGCAGATGCTACGCGCCCGTCTGTACGAGATGGAGCTTGAGCGTCAGCAGGCCGAGCAGGGTGCCACGCGCCTTGCACAGATTGGCCATGGCAATCGCTCCGAGAAGATTCGCACCTACAACCAGCCGCAGGATCGCGTGACTGACCATCGCATTGGCTTCAACGGCACTTACAACGGCGTGCTTCTGGGCGACACCCTGCCCAGCGTGATTGACGCCCTGGCAGCAGCCGAGCGCGCCCAAAAGCTGGCCGAGGCAGTGTAAGAGCCAGATTGATTGGAGCGCAGTGTGCCCCAAGACACATGGACCGTCCAGCGCGTTCTTGACTGGACGGTTGGCTATCTTAAGCGCAAGGGCGACGAGCGTCCGCGTCTCTCGGCAGAATGGTTGCTCTGCTCGGCAACGGGCCTAACCCGGGTCGAGCTCTATACAAACTTTGACCGCCCGCTCACAGACGACGAGCTTGCCCTTATGCACGAGTCGGTTGCGCGTCGGGGCAGGGGAGAGCCCCTGCAGTACGTGACGGGCGAGATGCCGTTCAGGCACATTGTCATGCGCTGCGAGAAAGGCGTGCTCATTCCTCGTCCCGAGACCGAGATTCTGGTGGACGTGGCCTTGGAGGGCGTTGATGCGGCACTTGCGGCAGGCGCTGCCACAGATGACGTGCGACAGCGTATGAGCAAGCGTGTGCAAAAGGAGCGTGAGGCCAAAGAGGCGCAGGTGGCCGAGCTGCAGGAACAGGTGCAGCACTGGGACGGCGAGCTGCCCAACGAGCGCGCAATCGACGAGCTGCTGCGTGCGCATGCCGAGCTAGAGGCATTGCATGCCGAGGTGCCTTTGGGCGTACGCGTGCTTGACCTCTGTACGGGTACGGGCTGCATCGCGCTCTCCGTTGCCTCTGAGCGGCTCGGCACGTATGTGGTGGCAACCGACCTGTCGTCGCAGGCGGTCTCTCTTGCCCAGCGCAATCGCGATGCGCTCAACTTGGCCGATGCCGTAGACATCTACGAGTGCGACCTGGCCAGCGCGGTTCCACAGGACCTTGCTGGGACCTTTGCCGTGCTGGTCTCTAATCCGCCCTACATTCCCACGGCGGTGCTTGAGCACGACGTGCCGCCCGAGGTACGCGACCACGAGCCTCACCTGGCTCTGGACGGTGGTGCCGATGGTCTGGATGTCTTCAGGCGGCTGCTTGAGGTTGCACCGCAGCTCTTGATGCCAGGCGGCTGGCTGTGCGTGGAGCTCTCGGAGGATAACGTGCACACGGCAGCAGAGCTGTGCCGACAGCGCGGGGGCTGGACGTGCGTTGAGGTTCATGACGACCTAACCCGTAGGCCTCGTGTGCTGCGGGCTGTTTGGGAGGGATAGCAATGGGCTCGATCGTACGTGTTGACCAGCAGCGACCGTCTCGCTTTGAGCTGGACGAGGCCGTGGCCACGCTGGCCTTTGAGGGCGTGGTGGTCATGCCAACCGATTCGGTGTATGGCATTGGGTGCGCAGCTACGCCGGGCAACTCTGCTCACGAGCGCATCTTCAAGATCAAGCAGCGCGAGCGGTCGCAAACGCTGCCCTGGCTCATAGCCAAGGCAAGTGACCTGGCCACCTATGGTGCAGATGTGCCGGACTACGCCACGGCGCTTGCCGTACGCTTTTGGCCCGGGGCGCTCACGCTGGTGGTGCGGGCAAGCAATGCCGTGCCTACCGAATACCAGGCTGCGGATGGCACCATTGCCCTGCGTTGTCCCAACTCAAACCTCGTTCGCCAGCTGGCGCGCTCGCTGGATGTGCCCCTAGCCGTTACCAGCGCAAACACGCATGGCGAGGCAGCCGCTACCACAGCCTCTGGTATCGAGCGAGCCATTGTCGAGGCGGCCGACCTCACGCTTGACGCCGGACCTGCCCCCGTGGGCGTGGCGTCAACCATCGTAAGCTGCCTAGGCCCGGAGCCTCAGATTCTGCGCGAAGGCGCGATATCCACCGAGCAGATCATGTTTGCCGCCCGCTAGACCTAGGATGCGACAAAGTCGTGGGTATGCCGTGCGGTTACCCGCCTGTAACCTCACATGCGCTACGCTACGCTAGGACGTTTTCGTTTTGCGGTATTGAAGGAGACTGTGCATGCGTATTGCCATTGCTTCCGATCATGGCGGCTTTGACTACAAGGCCCCCATCATCGCGCACCTTGAGCAGCTTGGTCATACGGTGAGCGACTTTGGGCCGGCAGATGCCCAAAGCGTGGACTACCCCGACTACGCAGACCCGGTGGCACGCGCTGTGTCAACGGATGCGGCCGACCGCGGCATTCTTATCTGCGGAACCGGCATTGGCATGGCGTTAGTGGCCGACAAGGTTGACGGCGTGCGTGCCGCCCCCATCCAAAACGTAAACTTTGCCCATCTCTTCCGTCAGCACAACAACGGTAACGTGCTATGCCTCTCGGGTCGCTTTGTAACGCTCGATGACAACCTCGCCATCATTGACGAGTTTCTTACCACCGAGTTTGAAGGCGGCCGTCACGAGGCTCGTATCGAGAAGATCATGCGTGAGGACGACCCCGCTTTTGCCGGCGTCGCACGCTCGTAAGTTCCATAGTTAGCCACAGACAGGAGCACCACATGTTTCTTGAGCATCTGACCAGCCAGGACCCCGAAGTCGCAGCCGCGATTACTGACGAGCTTAACCGTCAGAGCAACTCCATCGAGCTCATTGCATCCGAGAACTTTGTGAGCCTTGCGGTCATGGAGGCTGCCGGCAGCCCGCTTACCAACAAGTATGCCGAGGGCCTGCCCGGGCACCGCTACTACGGTGGCTGCTGGGCGGTTGACGTGGTTGAGGACATTGCCCGCGATCGCGCTCAGAAGCTCTTTGGAGCAAAGTTCTGCAACGTGCAGCCGCACTCGGGCGCGCAGGCAAACTATGCCGCTACCAGCGTGTTTGCCACTCCCGGTGACACCATCATGGGCATGGACCTCTCTAACGGCGGACACCTTACCCACGGCAGCGCGGCTAACTACTCGGGCAAGCTCTTCAATGTCATCTCGTACGGCCTTTCCGAGAAGACCGAGCGCATTGACTACGATGACGTGGCGGCCAAGGCCGAGCAGTACAAGCCCAAGCTCATCATTGCGGGCGCCTCGGCGTATCCGCGCGTGATCGACTTCGAGCGCTTTGCGCAGATTGCCCACGACAACGGTGCTGCCCTTATGGTTGACATGGCACACATCGCAGGCCTGGTGGCAACGGGTGCGCATCCCAGCCCCATGCCTTACGCCGATGTGGTGACCACCACCACGCATAAGACGCTGCGCGGCACTCGTGGCGGCCTCATCCTGTGGAACGATGAAGAGCTTACCAAGCGCATGAACTCCGCCGTGTTCCCTGGCAGCCAGGGCGGCCCGCTCGAGCACATCATTGCCGCCAAGGCCGTGGCCTTTGGCGAGGCGCTGCAGCCCGAGTTTGCCACCTACATCGAAAACGTGTGCATCAACGCCAAGGCGCTTGGCCGCGGCATGGAGTCGTGCGGCCTGCGCATGGTGACCGGCGGCACCGACAACCACCTGCTGTTGGTTGACCTTACCACCGCAGGCGAGGATGTGACTGGCAAGATTGCCGAGCATGCCCTGGACGAGGTGGGCATCACCGTCAACAAGAACACCATCCCCGGCGAGAAGCGATCTCCGTTTGTGACCAGCGGCATCCGCGTGGGATCTGCCGCCATGACCACACGCGGCTTCAACGAGGCCGAAGCCGAGCGCATTGGTCAGCTCATTGGCCAGACCGTGACCCACCTGAACGACGAGGTGGCGCTTGCGGCCGTTGCAGCCGAGGTCAAGGAGCTCCTGTCTGCTCATCCGCTCTATCCCGAGCTGGGCTAGACAAAAGCTCACATGCAACGATTGGGGCCCGTGGCACACTGCCGCGGGTCCTTTTGTTCGCTTTGGACTAGGGGGAAGTACTGCCTGTGCAATGAAGCGCAACGTCTCGACGTTTCGAGCGCTAGAATGGCAGAGATTGTGTTACACATGGTGATTGGAGCGTCATGCCTACCTACGACGAGGGCCGTCTGCACGTTGTTGACCATCCGCTTGTTCAGCACAAGCTGTCTATTTTGCGCGACAAGAGCACTTCCACCAAGGACTTCTGCGAGCTGGTGACCGAGCTTGCCATCTTTGAGGGTTACGAAGCGCTGCGCGACTTGCCGCTTGAGGATGTGCAGGTCGAGACGCCCCTCGAGAAGATGACAGCCAAGAAGATTGCGGGCAAGAAGATCGCCATCATCCCCATCCTGCGCGCAGGCCTAAGCATGGTTGACGGCATCCTCTCGCTGGTGCCTTCGGCTCGCGTCGGGCATGTTGGCATGGAGCGCGATGCGGTCACCCACGAGCCCGTCCAGTACTACTGCAAGTTCCCGCCCGCGATCGAGGAGCGTACCTGCCTCATCGTCGATCCCATGCTGGCTACGGGCGGCTCGCTCACTGCTGCCATCCAGTTTTTGCGCGAAGCCGGCGTCAAGGATATCCGTGCCCTGACCCTTGTCAGCTGCCCGGAGGGCGTCAAGGCCGTGCTCGACTTTGACCCTGATGTTCTCCTGTACACCTGTGCGGTCGATCGTGAGCTCAACGAGAAAGCCTACATCCTTCCTGGTCTTGGCGATGCGAGCGACCGTATATACGGCACTAGGTAGCATCGCAAAGCCGTGAAGCCGACACTTTTGGGAATCCTTGTGGGCATGGTCTGTGCCACGCCCATGCTGATTGCGCTTCGTGAGAGCGCGCGCAAGCCGCCCCGTGTGGGTATGGGTGTGGTTGCAGCCTGCGCGCTCTTGCCCTTCATGGCGCTGCAGTTGGTGCTTTTGGCTGTTTGGCTGTCCTGGCCGGATGCCTTGCTTCCCTTTGGCACGGCAGCCTCGCTTGCGCTTCTCGTTGCAGTGACGGTGGCAGGCCTGTCTGCGTGGCGTCACATGGGGCGATAGCCAACGTTTGTACAGTCGGTGGACGCTATGTCACCCTCAGTGGCGACCGAGCCCATAACCACAGCTCAGCGTCATAATACGGGCATAAATCCCATCGCTGCATTTTTGTTCATCACAAGAATGTGCTACGATTCACATTCATGCTCATGTGGGAGAAAACAGTGTCTCGCGCATGTGGGTGTGTTCGGCCTTGAGGCCGGAAGAGGGGTGCGAACAGCGCGCACGCCTCGAAGGAAGGGGCAGGTACAGGGGCGCTTGCAGTTCCCCTGCTCGGGAGAAAGGAATAGTGGTGAATCCACTGGATAAGCTTCCCGAGGAGATGGAAGAGCTGGTAGACAGCTTTTCATCGACTCCAGTCGCTGGTGATTTGAACGTAGGCATTACCCAGTACTCGTTCTGGATGTTCGTTGCCATCATCATCTTGGTGGCGATTATCTTCACCTTCAAGAAGAAGCAGGCCGCAAGCGGCCTGGTGCCCAAGGGGCGATTCGTGAATGGCGTGGAGTATCTGGTCGAGTATTGCCGCGACGACCTTTGCAAGGCCCTCTTGGGAGACACTTGGCGCGAGCACTTTCCCTTTATTGCCACCATGTTCTTCTTCATCCTGGCAAACAACATCGTGGGCGTCATTCCTGGCTGCAAACCCGGAACGGGTTGCATAGGCACGACCGCGGCATTGGCGCTCGTCTCGTTTGTCTACTTCATCTACGTGGGCATGAAGAACAAGGGCGTGCTTGGCTACATCAAGAGCCTTGCGCCGGCGGGCGTCGCCTTCCCCATGAACGCCCTGGTGTGGGTCATCGAGCTGTTCTCGACCTTCCTGCGCCTGGTCACGCTGGCCGTCCGTCTTTTCTGCAACCTGTTTGCTGGCCATGTGGTGCTGGGAACCTTCGCGATCCTGGCATCGCTGTTCTTTGAGCCGATCATGCAGGGCATCACGATGGCTGCCGTCGGGCAGGCTGGCGCCTCGGTCTTCTGGGTGGCCATTCTCTTGGTCATCTACGCCGTGGAGCTTCTGGTCGCAGCTATCCAGGCTTACGTGTTTACGCTGCTCTCTGCCGTCTACATCCAGCTTGCGGAGGCTGAAGAGCACTAGATTTGGTTACCTGCGCAAAGCTTGCGCGGTACATAGCTTGTTTTGAAACTCGCCAGATGGTCTGGCGAATGGCAAAGGAGGAATCGTGGGAGTTATCGGTTACGGCCTTGGCGTTATTGGTGCAGCTCTTGGAATCGGCCTTGCGGCATACGGTGCAACGACGTCAATGGCGCGTCAGCCTGAGGTGCAGGGACGCCTCTTCACCGTCTTCATCCTGGCTTCGGCATTCGTTGAGGCACTTGCTCTGATCGGCTTCGTCGTTACGCTCATCGCCTAGCGAGCCAGCATACGGACGATCCGTCTTTTGGAGGTACGAATGGAAACCAAGAAGCCGGGCTACGCGCGGCTGGCACTCATGGTCAGCGCGACTTCGGTTGCGAGTCAGCTTGCCGCCCCCACAGTGGCATTCGCAGCAGGCTCTGACATCCTGTTGCCCAAGCCCGCAGAGTTCATTCCCGCGCTCATAGCCTTCATTATCATCTGGATCATTATGGCCAAGATGGCTTGGCCTGCGATCATTGGCGTGCTTGATGCTCGTCAAGAGAAGATTGAGTCAGACCTCAAGGGCGCCGAGGATGCAAAGCTAAAGGCCGAGGAGAATGCAAAGGCCTATGAGGAGCGCATCGAGGCAGCCAATCGCGAGGCAGCCGACATCATCGCCGAGGCCAAGCGCGACGCCGAGGTAATGCGCGCCGAGACCCTGGCAAAGGCCCAGGAGGAGTCACAGGCGATCATCGCCAAAGCGCACGACGTCATCGACGCAGAGCGTGCCAAGGCAATGTCCGAGCTGTCCGGCTCGGTCGTCGACCTGTCCGTCGAGATTGCCGGCAAGATCATAGGCGACGCTCTTGATGTTGACGAGCAGCGCGCCCTTGCCAACAAGTATCTTGCGGAAGTGGGTAGTCTGAATGACGACTAAGCGCACTGATTCCGATAGGGTCGAAGCGTACACGCGCGCCCTTATGGAGGCTGGGACCGAAGGCGGCCGTGCCGCCCGCGACCTTCAGCAGCTTCGCCATGCCATAAAGTTCTCGCCCGAGATGCTCGAGACCATTGCCGACATGATCGGCTCCAAAGAGGAGCACCTCATTGACAAGGTCTACGAGGAGTTCAAGGAGCGCTTGGACAACGGCGACCTTACCATCTCGGTTGACGTGACTACCGCCGTCCCCATGGACGACGAGCTGCGTGACAAGGTGAGGGAGAAGTGCGAGCACGACTTCGAGCGCCCCGTGTATCTGGTCGAGCATGTTGAGCCCAAGATCATTGGTGGCATCATCATCGAGGCACGCGGGCATCGCCGCGATGCGTCGATTCGCACCCATCTTGTCAACATTCGCAAGACCCTCTCGTCAACGTATGTGGGAGGTGACCAGTAATGCCGAGGCAGACCAAGTTTGAATCCCTCATGGCCAAGAACATCATGGGGATTCTGTACAACAGGCTCGACAACCTCACGCTTACCGCCGAGACCCACGAGGCCGCGCCTGTAATTGAGGTGGGCGACGGTATTGCTCATGTGGCCGGCCTGAAGACCGCCATGTCCGGCGAGCTGCTGCGCCTTACCAGCTCGGCTACCGGCAAGAACGTGTATGGCCTAGCCCAGAACCTTGAGGCCGACGAGGTTGGCGTGGTTCTGTTTGGCGAGGTGGACACCATCAAAGAGGGCGACGAGTGCCAGACCACCGGTCGCGTCATGAGCATTCCGGTGGGTCGCGCCATGCTTGGCCGTGTGGTAAACCCCTTGGGCCAGCCCATTGACGGCAATGGACCCATCATCACCACGCACTATCGCCCCATCGAGTTCAAGGCTCCTGGCATCATGGAGCGCCAGCCGGTGTGCGAGCCCGTGCAAACAGGCCTTATGGCCATTGACGCCATGGTGCCCATTGGCCGCGGCCAGCGCGAGCTGATCATTGGCGACCGCAAGACAGGCAAGACCGCCATTGCCATCGACGCCATCATCAACCAGCGTGACACCGACATGGTCTGCATCTATGTGGCCGTCGGCCAGAAGGCATCCACGGTGGCCTCCATCCGTAAGACCTTCGAGCGCTACGGCGTGCTGGACAAGACCATCATTGTTTCGGCCACCGCTGCTGACTCTGCGCCACTGCAGTACATTGCCCCCATGGCCGGTGCGGCCATTGGCGAATTCTTCATGTACAACGACGAGGAGGGCAACCCCGCTGATGCCACACATCCCGGCGGCCATGTGCTTATCGTCTACGATGACCTCTCCAAGCAGGCAGTTGCCTACCGTCAGATGTCGCTTACGCTGCACCGCCCGCCAGGACGCGAGGCTTACCCCGGCGACATCTTCTATCTGCACTCTCGCCTGCTCGAGCGTGCGGTCAAGATGAGCGACGAGAACGGCGCCGGCTCAATGACGGCACTGCCGCTCATCGAGACGCAGGAGGGCGACGTCTCGGCCTATATTCCTACCAACGTCATCTCCATTACTGACGGGCAGATCTACCTGCAGTCCAACCTGTTCTTCCAGGGCCAGCGCCCTGCCGTTGACGTGGGCATCTCGGTTTCGCGCGTGGGTGGTGCCGCACAGCTGGCTTCCATGAAGCAGGTGGCGGGTACGCTGCGCCTTGACCTGGCAAGCTACCGCGAGAAGCAGGCCTTTGCACAGTTTGGCTCCGACCTTGACGAGGCCACGCAGTATCAGCTCAACCACGGTGCCCATATGATGGAGCTTCTCAAGCAGAAGCGCTACTCGGCTCTTGATGTGGCCGATCAGGTCATTGCCATCTATGCGGCCAAGGAGAACTACCTCGACGACCTCGACCTCTCGCTGGTTGTGCCCTTCCGCGACGAGCTGGCCGAGTTCATGCAGCACTCCTACCCCGAGCTTCGCGAGCAGGTGCGCGCAGGCAAGATATCTGACGAGCTGGCTGGCAAGCTTAAGGCTGCCATCCAGGAGTTCAAGACAGAGTTCTGCCAGAGCAACGGGCTGGCCGCCGGTGACGACGATGCCACCGACAAGGCATAAGGGGACACCACCTCATGGCCAACCTTCGTGAAATAAAGGGACGTATCGACTCGGTCAAGAGCACCATGCAGGTTACGCGCACGATGGAGATGATCTCCACGGCCAAGATCCGCAAGGCGCTCGACCGGGCGGTTGAGGCAGAGCCCTACAAGGACGCCATCACGCGCATGCTGTCCAACGTGGCAAGCGCTGGCTTCGACGAGTCGCAGCCGCTGTTGCAGCCGCGCACCGAGGTGCACAACGTGCTCATCATCCTCATTGCGTCCGATCGTGGCATGGCGGGTGGTTTTAACATCGTGCCGCAGCGCATGGTGCAGCAAGAGATGCAGCGCCTTGCCAAGAAGGGCATTGGCTGCGAGCTCATTACCTGCGGAAAGAAGCCTACCGAGTACTTTACCTACCGCGGCGTCAAACCGGTCATGTCGTTTGTGGGCATGTCAAGCGAGCCTACCATGGACGAGGCCGACCGCATTGCCTCATACCTTATGGACGGCTATGCCGATCGCGAGATAGACCGCGTGGTCATCTACTACAGCCACGCGCGTAACCGCGTAGACCAGGTTCAGGTAGTCGAGCAGTTGCTGCCCCTCTCATCCGACGATCTTACGCTGCCCAACATGCCTCGTGCTGACGAGGCCATGACTACGGTTGAGCAGCAGCGCTATACCGAGTTCGAGTTTGAGCCGTCCGCCCGCGAGGTCTTGGGTTATCTCATGCCGGCCTACATCAGGACGGTCATCTACCACGCGTTGCTCGATTCGGCTGCCGCCGAGCACGGTGCCAGGCGCCGTGCCATGCAGTCGGCAACCGACAACGCCAAAGAAGTCATTGCATCGCTCTCCCGTACGTACAATCGCGAGCGGCAGGATTCGATCACCACCGAGCTTAACGAGATTATCGGTGGCGCGTCCGCATTGGAGGACAACTGATGGCTACACAGCAGACTGACGAAACACTGCAGCCAACTGACGCAATACTGCAGCCTGAAGACAAGGCCGTGCTTGCGCGTGCGGCCATGAAGCTGCTTAAGAAGAGCGCTGGTACGGGTACCATTATTCGCATTGTGGGCCCTGTGGTTGACGTGCGCTTTGAGGACACCGTGCCGGCCATCTACTCGGCCCTCAAGGTAGACGTGGACACCCCGGTGGGCCATGTCAACACCATCCTTGAGGTCGAGTCGCAGCTGCCTGGCAATGTGGTGCGTACGGTTGCCATGTCATCTACCGATGGCCTGCAGCGCGGTCTTAAGGTCACTGACACGGGCGCTCCCATGATGATGCCTGTGGGTCCGGCCACGCTCGGCCGCGTGTGGAACGTTATGGGCCAGCCGGTCGATGGCAAGGGCATCCCCGAGAACGTGCAGTACTATCCCATCCACCATCCAGCGCCCCATTTTGAGGACCTCACCACCCAAACCGAGATCTTTGAGACGGGCATCAAGGCCATCGACCTTCTTGAGCCCTACGTGCGCGGTGGCAAGACGGGACTCTTTGGTGGCGCTGGCGTAGGTAAGACGGTGCTTATCCAGGAGCTCATCAACAACCTTGCCCAGGAGCACGGTGGTACCTCGGTGTTTACCGGCGTAGGCGAGCGCACGCGTGAGGGCACCGACCTCTATCTCGAGATGTCCGAGTCGGGCGTCATCAACAAGACCTGTCTGGTCTATGGCCAGATGAACGAGCCGCCAGGAGCGCGTCTGCGCGTGGGCCTGGCCGGCCTCACGACAGCCGAGTACTTCCGCGATCAGGGTCAGGACGTGCTGCTGTTCATTGACAACATCTTCCGCTTCTCGCAGGCGGGTTCCGAGGTATCGGCGCTTCTGGGTCGCATGCCCTCGGCCGTAGGCTACCAGCCCACGCTTTCCACCGAGATGGGCGACCTGCAAGAGCGCATCACCTCGACGCGCGAGGGCTCCATCACCTCTGTTCAGGCCGTCTATGTGCCTGCCGACGACCTTACCGACCCGGCGCCGGCCACCACCTTCACGCACCTGGACGCAACCACGGTTCTCTCGCGTGCCATCACCGAGCTGGGCATCTATCCTGCAGTGGACCCGTTGGCCAGCTCGTCGGGCGCCCTTGACCCCGAGATTGTGGGCGACGAGCACTACCGCGTAGCGCAGAAGACGCAGGAGGTTCTGCAGCAGTACTCCGACCTGCAAGACATCATTGCCATTCTGGGTATGGACGAGCTCTCGGAGGAGCAGCAGCTGGTAGTGGCGCGTGCGCGCAAGGTCCAGCAGTTCCTCTCGCAGTCGTTCCATGTGGCCGAGAAGTTTACCGGCAACCCCGGCGCCTATGTGCGCGTGGACGAGACGGTGCGCTCGTTTGCCGCCATCGTTGACGGCGAGTGCGACGACCTGCCCGAGCAGGCTTTCCGTTACGCAGGCACCATTGAGGACGTACGCGAGCGCGCCCGTGCAATGGCGTCTAGCAAGAAGAAGCAGGCATAGCAATGGCAAAGATCAACTGCCAGTTTGTGAGGCCCGACCGCCTGTTGTTCGAGGGTGACGTTGCCAGCCTGGTGCTGGTGACGCCTACCGGCGAGCTGGGCGTTTGGCCGGGCCATGCCCCGCTCATCTGCGCTTTGGGCAACGGCATGGTCCGCCTGCATCACCTGGAGGAGGACGGTGGCAACACAGAGCAGGTCATTGTCTCAGGCGGCTATGCCGAGATCATGCCCGACCACGTGATTGTGCTTGCCGACCATGCGCGCAAGGCTGACGACATCGAGCCAGATGTGGTAAAGCAGACGCGTGCGGGCGCCGTCAAGTCGCGCGATGCCCTGCCTGCAGGCGACGGGCGCCGCGCCTACTACGATAACAAGATTGCCTGGTGCGACCTGCTGCTTCAGCACGCCCAGAGCAACTAGAGCCTAGAAGCCCAGGAGGACAGCTTGGACGTCATTCGCATTGAAGGCGGTCATCGCGTTGAAGGAACGGTGACTGTTGAGGGCGCAAAGAACTCCGCACTCAAGCTCATGGCGGCAACCATCCTTGCCCCGGGCATCAACACGCTCACTAATGTGCCCAACATAGCCGACGTGCACGTAATGGGCAAGGTGCTCACGCGTCTGGGTGCCCGCATAGAGGTAATTGACGAGCATACGCTGCGTATTGACACCTCAACGGTGGACAGCTGGGTCACCCCCTACGAGCTGGTGGCGCAGATGCGCGCCTCAACTGCGGTGCTGGGACCGCTTCTGGCCCGTTTTGGCAAAGCGACGGTTGCCATGCCCGGCGGCTGCAACATTGGTGCGCGCAAGATTGATATGCATATCCTGGGTCTCCAGGCACTCGGGGTTGAGTTTGACCTCGATCACGGCGACATCAACGCTACGGCACCCCAAGGATTGCACGGCACCACGGTTGCCCTTGACTTTGCGAGCGTGGGCGCTACCGAAAACCTCGTGATGGCCTCGGTTCATGCAAACGGGCTGACGGTCATCGAGAACGCGGCCCGCGAGCCCGAGATTGTAGACCTTGCCAACATGCTCAACGAGATGGGCGCCAAAGTGCGAGGTGCCGGCTCGCCCATCATCGAGATTGAGGGCGTAAGCGAGCTTCGTCCGGTAACCCACAGGGTTGTAGGCGACCGCATTGAGGCCGGCACCTTTGTGGCTACGGCAGGACTTGTGGGTTATCCCATCGAGGTGTTGGGCTTTGACCCTGCGCACCTGGGCCTGGTCCTGCGCAAATACGAGCAGATGGGTATCACCATCGAGCGCAAGGAGAGGGGCGTGCTTGCTTGGCGCGAGAAGCCCATTGCCTCGGTTGACATCCAAACGCTGCCGTTTCCTGGCTTTCCTACCGACATGCAGGCCCAGACCATGTGCCTTCTGGCCTTGGGCACCAAGTCGTGCGTTGTCACCGAGAACGTGTTTGAGAACCGCTTCATGTTTGCCAGCGAGATCCAGCGCATGGGCGCCGACATTCGCATCGAGGGACACCACGCCATCGTGCACGGTGTAGGCGGCTTCTCTGGTGCCCAGGTGAAGTCTCCCGACCTGCGCGGCGGTGCCGCCCTGGTCATGGCCGGCCTTGTGGCTGACGGCGTCACCACCGTCTCGGACATCTACCATATCGACCGTGGCTACGAGCGCTTTGTCGAGAAGCTTCAATCCCTTGGCGCCCACGTGCAGCGCGTTACCCTGCCCTCAAAATAACCAGCAACGAGTTCCAGTCCAAACGCAACGCCTACCAGGTGTGAACTTGCGTTTAAGCTGCGTATTCGGTACAAACAAGAGCAGTCGGAACAGCGCCAACCAAAGGATGCGGTAGCTATGGCAAAGCCCGAGACACACGGACCAGACAGCCTGAGCATGGCAAACGAGGACTATCTGGAGTCCATCTATCGCATTATGGCCGAGCAGGATGCCTTTGACGAGGGCATACGCTCGGTAGACGTGGCCGAGCAGCTTGAGGTCTCCAAGGCCAGCGTCAACAAGGCCATCTCTACGCTCAAGGAGCATGGTATGGTCGAGCAGACCCGCTACGGCCGGGTCACGCTTACCGGGCGGGGTAGGGAGTACGGCAAGGACGTATGGCATCGCCATCGCACGCTGCGCATGTTTCTGGTTAAGGGTCTGGGCGTGGACGAGAAGACGGCAGACGAGGAAGCCTGCCAGATGGAGCATGCCCTCTCTGCTGACACCATGCGTCGTTGGTGCGAATACCTAGAGACGCAGGGTCTTACCGTAGAGTAGTTGAGGGATTGACCCCTGTTCTACCAACCCTGTCAAAACCAAGCCACAGCAACTCTCTCACATGGCGATTGTGTGAGCGTACGGCCATCTGCAGCCGCTGCTCAGCGTTTGTGTCCGTCTGCGGGTTACGAGGGCCTCGGGGCCATCCGGGCGGGTATGCTTCTTAGATGCAAGTGTACGTGCAATTCAACGGAGGTATCCAACGCATGAAGGCCATCATTCCAGCCGCAGGTCTCGGCACCCGTTTTCTTCCTGCTACCAAGTGCTGTGCCAAAGAGCTTCTTCCCGTGCTTGACAAGCCAGTCATTCAGTATGTGGTTGAGGAGGCCCTCGAGCCCGAGGGCGTTGACGGCGTTGTGATCATCAACTCGCATGACAAGCCCGAGATCGAGCGCTACTTTAGCGAGGACAAAGCCTTCGAGGACATGCTGCGCGAGCGCGGCAAGGGCAAGCTTGCCGACGCCGTGCACGAAGCCTCGACTCTGCCTGTCTCGTTTGTATACCAGGACGAGCCCCTAGGGCTGGGCCATGCCGTCCACTGCGCCGCAGAGGCCGTGGGAGACGAGCCCTTCTTCATCCTTTTGGGTGACTACTTTGTACCCAACCGCCAGATGTGCGTGAACATGGCGCGTGTGTCCGCCGAGCACAACGGGGCCTCGGTCATCGCCGTGGCACCGGTGCCCGAAGACCAGGTAAGCCGCTATGGCATCATTGCGGGCGAGTGTGTGGGTTCGCTGCCTGGCTATGACGCCACGGGCGAGGAGGAAGGCGCCATATGGAAGGTCACAGGCCTTGTTGAGAAGCCATCACCCGAAGAGGCTCCTTCTCACCTGTTCATAGTGGGCCGTTACCTGCTCTCTCCAAAGATCATGGACCTTCTGGCCACACAGGGGGCCGGCGCTGGTGGCGAGATTCAGCTTACCGACGCTATGGAGCGCCTGCTTAAGACCGAAGAGATGTATGCACTGGTGGTAGATCCAAAGGATGGCTGCGATACGGGCACTCCTGCCGCCTGGGCAGCCACCAACGCCCGTATGGCACTTGCCAACGAGGACTTCCGCGCAGCATTTCTCGAGGAGCTGGGCGATGCAGCTAAGGGTCTAGTCGGCTAGCATGAGCACCTTACATTTTGGGCCCAACGCCTGGCATGCTCGTATAGGAGACGGTTTTGACGAGTCGTCCATAACGAGCATTGCCTGTGCGTTGGGCGATGTGTGGGCGTCGTCCTATAAGGGGTCAACCGTCCTTGTGGGATATGACACCAGGCGCGACTCTCAGCGCCTGGCCATGCTTGCCGCCGAGGTCATAGCATCTTTTGGCCTAACAGCCATTGTCAGCGATCGCGTGTGTCCCACGCCAGCGCTGGGATGGGCTGTTGCGCGCGACCGTTCATGTGTGGGCGGCCTTATGCTCACGGCAGGCAACATGCCGCGCGAATACGGTGGCATTGTGGTGCGTGGCGCGGATGGCGGTCACATTAGCACGCAGTTTGCCGCAGAGGTCGAGCGTCGCCTGCGCACCGCCCGCCCTGATGTTGTGGGCGAGGTGCGGCGCAGCGATCTGGTGAGCTCGTATCTCAATCAGCTTGCATCCGAAGCCGACGGAAGCCTTATCTCAAGTGCTGGTTTGCGCGTGGTGGTCGATGCCATGTACGGCGCTGGCAGCAGTTATCTCACACACCTGCTTAAAACGCTGGGTTGTGAGGTCATAGCCCTACACGACAAACCCGTCTCGGACTTTAGGGGGCTTCATCCCGACACACGCGAGCCGTGGGTAGACGAGTGCGAGCGCGCCGTGGTCAAGCACAAGGCAGACTTAGGCATCGTTCTTGATGGCGATGCCACCCATATGGCGCTTATCGATGCGGACGGACGTCTGGTGTCTTCGCACTACTTGGCACCACTTGCTCTCGAGCATGTGGTGCGTCAGCGTGGCTATGGGGGACGTGTTGTGGCAACCATGGCAAGCTCTGCACGTACGGCGCGTCAGGCCGAGCGCCTTGGCTGCGACTTTACTATGGTGCCCGTAGGTGCCGAGTCTATATATAGAGAGTTCTTTGAACGTGACGTCATTCTTGCCACCGATGCAACGGGAAGCATATGGGCGCCACGTCATCTTCCCGAGAGAGACGCAATAATGGCGGCCCTCATGCTGCTCGAGCTTATCAGTGGCTCGGGCGAGAGCGTGCGAGGCCTTGTCAATGCCTGCGAGCGCAATTTGGGATCGATGGAATACGTTGGCAAAGACATACGTATGGATCACGGTATGGTGCAGCGCTTGCGTAATCTGCTCCCAGGAATTAACCCGCCCGAAGTTGCAGGGATGGAGCCCACGCGCATCAGCCATGCCGACGGATTGCGTGCCGAGCTTCCTGACGGCTCCTGGATCTTGTTGCGCTGTTCTCGCATGCAGCCCGTGGTGCGTATCGTGGCCGAGGCAAAAAGCCACGCGCGTGCACGCGAGCTGCTGGCGTGGGGCACCAAGCTCGCCAGCTCGTAAGCGGAACACCCACTGCCATGGCTTTCGGTGGGAGAGTGGAACAGTTACTGTTCACGGACGGGCCAGGGCGGTGACCTTAGGGGCGCCTCTGAGGCTGCTCCGCCCGTCGGCGCGGCGCTTAGCGAGCGTAACATGCCAGTGGCATGTTACGGCCCGAAGGGCTCGTGCAAAA
>JAFWLX010000308.1 GCA_017510875.1 Atopobiaceae bacterium
GAAGTCTGTTGCAGGGTCAAACTCATAACGTCGCCCGTCAAATTCGATCCAGCCGCTTGCACGCATGCAATTGATTTTCTGGTTGTAGTAGAAGTGGCGCGGCTTATCCCACGGCGTGGCTATGACAAGCGAGTCTGCTGGCGGCTGATCAAGCGTGATATTGGCACACAGTGGCTTTCCCTCCCAAAAGTTGGCAAAGGTACAGCGAATGTGGCGCGTCTGGTCTTCAACGGCAAAGGACATTTGCAACCGATTGTCGGCATAGGAAGTTACGCCCTCCATGCTACTCTCGGGAAGAGCTATCCTACCTAGGGGAAATGCATTCAATACGGTCTCGGTATGCTCCCATGGAACGTCACCAAAGGTGAGCAGCGAAACCGACTGCAAACCGATGTAACCATCGTCCGAGATGGTAAAGGCGCCCACAAAGCCATCAGAGAGCACCAGATAATAGTCCCATTCCTTGATACGCCAAGCGGGCGCTTTAACTGAAGCTCGCTGATACTGCTGCACCAGCGAGCGAGACCAACCGGGTTCTCGAAGCTCTCCGGCCTCGTCAAGCAGCGGATGGACGTCTGTGACCTCGTGATTTCTGGCCATGGTGCCTTCTCTCGTACGTGTGACTGGCACTATTAGATCTCACCCCTTGAGAAATGGCTGGCAGTTGAACGATTTCTCGCGAAGCGAACCGATGACAAAGAGTTGTGCAGCATGATGACTCCTCGCTGCGGCGGGGAACCTCACTGGCTGTGCGCTCAGCGACACAGCTTGTCCCCCAATCGATACCCTACCTATCATCATGCCTGTATACCTGTGGTTATGCAAGAATTAATAAAGGATGTCCACCTACCAGGAGAGGGGTAAGCTATGGCAAGGACCTTATTTGACCGCACACAACTTGGTACTATGAAGCTCAAGAACCGTATCTTTATGGCTCCGATGGGAACCACCGGCGAGGCCGATGGCTCGTACTGCAATGAGGGCATCGACTACTTTGAAGAGCGCGCCAAGGGAGGCGCAGGCCTTATCATCACAGGCGCCAACGTGGTGTCAACCAAGTATGAACCGCGCCCCTGCACCGAGCTTTCAAACTTCCACCATGTCGAGCGCCTTAACATGCTCATCGACCGCTGCCATCACTACGGCGCCAAGGTCTGCGTGCAGATCTCTCCCGGACTTGGCCGCCAGCAGTTTACCGATCCGTTCACGCCGCCGTACTCCGCAGGCTCTGTTGGTGCCTTCTGGTTCCCCGACCTTATTTGCAAGCCCTTTGAGATCGAAGACATCCACTATCTCGTGGAGCGCGTAGGCTATTCCTCCAGCTTGGCGGTAAACGCCGGAGCCGACTGCGTCATGTTGCACGCCTACGGCGGCTATCTGCTCGACCAGTTCCACTCGGTGCAGTGGAACAACCGCACTGACGAGTACGGCGGCAGCCTTGAGAACCGCATGCGCTTTACTCTTGAATGCATCGAGACCATGCGAAAGAACATTCCTGCCGGCATGCCGATTCTGGTGAAGTTCACGCCACACCAGCGCGTTGAGGGATTCCGCACGCTTGATGAGGGTGTCGAGATGGCCAAGATCCTCGAAAACGCGGGAGTTGACGCACTGCTCGTAGACACTGGCTGCTATGAGGAGTGGTTCCAGGCCATTACGACCATCTACTCTGCCCCGGCACACAAGAAGGACGTGCAGGCAGCCATCCGCAAGGTGGTGAGCGTTCCGCTTATGGGCGACGGCAAGTACAACGATCCTACAGAGGCAAAGGCGGTTGTCGAGGAAGGCACACTTGACTATGTGGGCCTCGCACATCAACTGCTGGCAGACCCCTATTGGCCCAAGAAGGTCCAACAAGGCTGCGATGAGGATATCCGTCCCTGTATTGGCTGCAACGAATGCTTGCTAGCAGGCTTCTCGGGCAAGCACTACTATTGCGCCGTCAATCCGCAGTGCTATGCAGAGAAATGCTACGCCCTGCCCAAACCCGACCTCTTGACCAAGCGTTCGGTTTTGGTAATTGGTGGTGGCCCGGGTGGCATGGAGGCTGCCATCGCCGCTCGCCAGCGTGGTTTCTCCGTAAAGCTGTGGGAGAAGTCCGATAGGCTTGGCGGCACCTTATGGGCAGCTGGTGGCCCTGACTTCAAAGCCGATGTCATCAAGCTCATCGAGTCAATGGAGACCCAGTGCAAGAAGCTGGGTGTCAAGATCAAGCTTGGCAAGGAGGCCACACCAAAGAATCTGTCCAAGGTAAAAGTGGACAAGATTATCCTTGCCACTGGGTCGACGGCTGCGATGCCGCCCATTCCGGGCATCGAGAATGCCATACTTGCCTGCGACTATCTAACGCATCAGGCAAAAACTGGCGCCAACGTGGTCATCATTGGTGGAGGCCTTGCGGGTACCGAGGCAGCATGCGACCTTGCTGCCAAGGGAAAGACTGTAACCATTGTAGAGATGCTCCCCGACATCCTCGCTGCTGCCAACCACTGCCTTAATAACGACCAGCATCTACGCAAGATGGTTAAGGACCTTGACGTACAGGTGGTTGCTGGTGCCAAGGTTACCAAGATTGCGCCCGACAGCGTCACCTACGAAAAGGATGGAGAGACACTTACCATTCCGTGCGACACGGTACTCAACGCAGCAGGATTCAAGGCTAACGACAGCCTTGAGGAAATCTGCCTTGCCGTCTGCGACGATGTTGCCGTCGTAGGAGATGCGGTGGGACCTCGCAAGATCCTTGATGCGATTCACGAGGGCTATCACGCCATTCGAGTAATGGAATAGGACTCATCTGACACGTTGATTAAGGGGCGGCCCCCAATCAACGTGGCGAGAGAATAGCGCTATCCTGTAGTGCCATCTTGCCACGCGAATGGAGGTCGTCCCTTAGTCAAATTTGAATCAGGACAAGACGGAGCGGTTTTAGCTGTCACTGATACAACATGTAACAGCATCCTATGTTCCTGTTGTCCAAAGGCACGTGCTAAACTGGCTCATACAGACCTTGGCCAGCGCGATTACAACCAGGGTCTCTCGCTCATCAACATGACCCCGGTCATCGTCGTCATAGTGTTTTACATCTACGCCGTGTTGATCCTTTGCGATTCGGGCTTCCCTGCAACACGATGATTCTCATGTTCTCTGCCTCCTGATGTCACGTGCCTTGAATATGGACGTACTCCGACCAACGTCCCAGGCGTGAGAACGTATACGAACCCCTCCGCTCGATTTATGTCCCATAATGCGATGGACATGTTTATGGCGCTTGACCTCAGGCTGAGGTCAAGCGCCATAAACTCATTCTCCGTTACTCCTGAGCCTTGAGATACTCCTCATCGGACACCGGCTCGAGCCACTCGTTGCTCGCGTCGACCCCCGGCACCTCAACGGCGAGGTGCGCGAACCACGAGTCGGCCGCCGCGCCATGCCAGTGCTTAACTCCTGCGGGGATGTTAATTGCGATGCTCGTCAATCCATTACAAATGCTTTTTGAATATATAGAACGATGCATGTGTATTATGGTTCTAAGATGGGACTCCAGCGGCTTTCCCACGGGAGGGTCGAATAGGGCCAAACAGTATCGCGGAACAAGCGGGGATTACTCCTGCGCCTCGCACATCTCCCTCATGCTGCGCAGAAACAGGTCGCAGGCGCGCGAGAGCGGCTGGAAGCGCTTCCACACAAGATGCGCCGGAGTAGTGGGTGCGTCCACGAGAGGCACGAATGCGAAGGGGGTGCCCTCCCCCGCTGCCACGATGCCGTCGAAGCAGACGGCCACACCCATGCCTGCCTCGACGAGCAGTGACGCGTTGTAGAGCAGGGTGTAGGTAGCTGCCACGTCGAAGCCCTCGGAGACCAGGCGACTGAACAGGGTCGGGGCGCCCTCGGCGAGGTCGCCCGTATCGCCGCTCACAACGAGACGCTCGCCGTGCAGGTCATCGAATGTGAGTGACTCGTGTTCCGCTAGCGGATGATCGCGACGTACGAGCACACCCCAGCGGTCCTCGTGAGGCAGGCGCAGCCACTCGTGGCGGACGTCCTGCTCGCCCCCGAAGACGACACCGAAGTCGAGAATACCCCTGTCCACGCGCTCCATCACATCGGTGCCATTGCCCGAGTGGACACGCAGGCGAATTCCAGGATGCTCGTCCGCAATTCCCGTTGCGACGCGTGCCACGAGCGACATCGCGCGCGACTCGCCGCCGCCCACCCACACGTCGCCCTCCACCTCAGCTGTAGGCGCACGCAGCTCGCGCTCCGTCCGATCGGCCAGGCTCACGATCTCGTCGGCACGCTTGCGCAGCAGCATCCCCTGCTCGGTGAGCGTGACGCCGCGCGGCTCGCGGACAAGCAGCTCGCAGCCCACCTCGCGCTCGAGATCTGCTAGCTGGCGCGAGAGCGCCGGCTGGGTAATGTGCAGCTGCCGGGCAGCACGGGTAACGTTGCCCTCGCGCGCCACGGCGAGGAACGATCGCAGGGTGCGGAGCTCCATGATGGCCTCCCTTGGTCGATAAGCATGAGACAAACTCCATGGCAGTTTGTCTCATGCATGATGTTTATGACAGTGTATGTCAGATATACAATTGTTATCAAGCTGAAGCGAGCGTAAGCTCGTAGGCGAACGAGAGCCATCGGCGCAGAAGCCGACGGTCAGGACGAGGGGAACTGTTATGGGAACCATCGACGCAAACGGACTCGCGGCTGCGGGCTGCGGCGAGCAGCTCATCGGGCACCTGGAGCAGCGCATCGCGGCGGGAGACACGGAGGGCTGCCTGCGTCTACTGCGCGCCCACCGCTGCGAGCTTGTGGAGGCCATGCACGAGGCCCAGCGGCCTATCGACGTCTGTGACTGAATCATCAGAGAGGTGGAGACACAGAATGCCTAGCACAGTTATACGCAACAAGTGCCTCGACCGGGACGAGCCCTCGCGACGCGCTCAAGCATGTGCTCATCAACACAACAGATATGGTAGAGAAAGGACTTCATCATGACAAAGAAACTCGTGGCGTACTTCTCCGCAACCGGTACTACTGC
>JAFWLX010000309.1 GCA_017510875.1 Atopobiaceae bacterium
CTCTACCGACTGAGCTACACGGGCGAAAAATGGTGGGGATGCCTGGACTCGAACCAGGGAACCCAGAGGGAGCGGATTTACAGTCCGCCGCAGTTGCCGCTGTGCCACATCCCCATTTTTCCGTTTTCAAGCCGTCGCAAGGCGTGTTCCCTGCGAGCGAAGGAGAATATACGCCCTTCCAAGCATCTTGTCAACGTAATCCACCCAGCCGGGCGTATCTATACCACGATTCCTACATATCGGCAGCCGCTCTTTTACGGCTCAGGCCTGTTACGAGGACAAAGACGCCTGATAGAGCCAGCACAGCGGCCCGTATTGCAGGCTCGCCCGTTTGCGGCAGACGTGCCGCAGACTGCTTTGTCGCTTGCTCTTTTGCCTTACTTGTAGATGTCTGTGTGCTTGTAGGTGTCTGTGTAGGACTTTGCAGGCCTTGCTCTGATGAGCCGCCTTTCTCGGTGGGCTTGGTACCGCCAAAGCCCTCATTGCTTGTATCGTGGAACGCATACAGTATGCCGTCGCGCTTTACCAGTACGTACGGCCAGGTGCCAAAGTAGTCATACTGCGCGCTCTCGAAGGCACCTATGTCGTAGTCACCCTCCTCCACCAGCGGGATTAATTCCATCCAATCGCAGTATTCCTTCCTGAAGTTGCAGTTGGCGCCACTTTGCAGTGAGATGTTGCCCATGAGGCCCTTCTGTTGCGGCCCCTACATGACCTGCGCTATGAGGAAGAGGTTGGTGGACGTGTGATACGTAAGGACCTCGCCCTCGAGCAAGGGAGAGCTCAGTGGGTCTCCGGCAGTTACCACCACAAGGTCGTCGGTCTCTAGGATGCCCTGCTTGCGAGCCTGCCTAAGCGCGTCATAGCAGATTTGCATAACAGCGCCCTGCTCGTCGGCAAGACAGGCCTCAACACCCCATATGAAGCAGGTCTTGCGCATGCCACGCTCGGAGGGCAGGGTTGCAACAATGGGAAGCTTGGGCCTGAATGCCGCCATGATGCGAGCAGTACGCCCACTCATGGTAGGACAGAGGAGCGCCTTGGCATGCAGCAGATTTGCTGCCTCGACCGCAGCGTAACCGGTAATGCCGCTCACGTTGCGCCTGCCTCCCCGGTCGTGGTACTCCGTCCTCTCGGGAAGGTCACGCTCGGCCTCGCGACAGATGTCTACCATAGTGCGGACGGTCTCTACGGGAAACTCTCCCGCAGCGGTCTCGCCAGAAAGCATCACGCAGTCGGCGCCATCATAGATGGCATTGGCCACGTCGGTGACCTCGGCACGGGTTGGCCGCGGATTGTGCGTCATTGACTCAAGCATCTGCGTGGCCACAATAACCGGGCGATACTCACGGTTGCATCTTCTGATGACGTCCTTCTGAACCTGCGGCACCGTAGCGGGAGCAATCTCTACGCCCAGGTCGCCGCGTGCCACCATGATGCCGTTTGAGACGGCAATGATGTCATCGATGTTGTTGAGTGCCAGGGACGATTCGATCTTTGAGATGATGAGCATGTCTTCGACACCATGCTCTTTGCACAGCGAGCGAATCTCTTCCACGGCACCGGCATTACGCACAAACGATGCCGCAATGGCATCCACGCCCATCTCGCATGAGAAGCGTATGTCTGCACGGTCTCGTTCGGTCACATCGGGAAGACCCACGACAACATTGGGGATGTTGACTCCCTTGTACTCGTATAGCTTGCCGCCGTTGTTCACCATGCATCGGATGCCGCCACTCTCGATGCGTAAGACCTCAAGCGCGATCAGACCGTCATCGATGAAGACGAGGTTGCCTGGCTCAAGCTCGTCCGCCAGCCTTGCGTAATCTAGGGCAACCAAGCCTTTGCAGCTCTTTAGGTTGCGCGAAGTGACAAGGACTTCCTCGCCACGCTTTAGCAGCACAGGCTGATGGTTCTCGTTCTCTCTGGTGCGGATCTCGGGGCCTTTGGTGTCAACCATAATGGCAACGTTAACGCCAAGCTCGCTCGAGATGCGCCGCACGCGCTCGATGTTGGTGCGATGGTACTCATGCGTGCCATGGCTAAAGTTGAGGCGGGCAATGTCCATGCCTGCAAGCATCATCTGACGAAGAACCTCGTCATCCTCCGTAGCAGGACCCAAGGTGCACACGATCTTTGTACGCTTGTCTGTGCGCATTCAACATCACCTTCTCAATGCTTTGCCCGTACACGAGCATAGCACGCAAAAGCACAACATAAAGGAAGGACGGACCACTTGCGACTACTTGTTTCTTATCAGGTACAAGGCTGCCAGAAAGATACCGGCGACAACAAACGTTGACCATTTGGGCGCATCAAAGTAGTCCAAGGATAGATAGATTGCGGCAATGACCAGACCAAAAATGAGGGCCTTGTATTTCTTCAATTCTTCCATGGTCTCCCTCTCTTTTATAACAACGTGATGCCGTAGCTTACTGTGTGCCAGCTATAAGGTAGGCCTTGGCGTCCACTGGATTGCCGTCATGCCAGCGCAGCTTGAGAAAGGCAGGGTAGCAATATAGCGTTACACCTTTGCCACCATATGAAAGATGCTGCGCAAACATCGTTTGGGCAAGCAGGCGCCAGCGGTCGTCAGCCAGGCCCCACTCCTGAGCCTGCCCCATAAGCTCTCCGGCAGCACCCTCTGGGTCAAATGCGTTGTAGTCATCCGTGCCAGGCGGGCAGTCAAAGCGCGAACTTGCTCCCAACGTAGTGCCCGCGCTCCCGTCAGGCTCGACATCAAACTGGAACTCAAACGGAAACGGTGCCTGCATCATGCGCTGGCAGCGAGACACCACCGTATCGCCCAGCTCGTGCACGCCCACCTGCTGTAGGTGCTCTGCCATCAACGCCGGATCTTGCACATAGGCGCGCTGAAGCTGCCGACTGGGAATGCACTCGACGCGCAGGTTATGCCCAGCTCTTCCGGGAAACACCCCCGCATAGCAGGCATACCATCCCTCTGGCATGCGGCTCACAAAGCTGCGGTAGGCCGGTGCCGCGTCGCCTCTCTCGGCAACCTCTAAGAAACTGCAGGTGACGCTTGGGTCACGCGTGCTCACCAGCAGCTGAATGGCAGGATGGCTCACATCGCCCCTGCCGGTATCCCAGCTAAGCGCAAGCTGCCGCACGTCTTTTTGTGCGGCAAACCACTCAAAGACGCGAGGATAGCCTCCGCAGTTCTTGGGATCAAAGGTCATATCTGGCCGCAAGCTCTCGCGCGAGGCAAGCGCGTGGAAGTCAAACCAGGGCTCTCCCAAAAGGGGCAGCTCGAACCACAGCTCGGGGAAGTCATCGCACGCAAGACTCTGCTCAAAGGCCAGAAGCGCTAGCGGCGCACAGGTACCAAACAGGGCCGATTCTCGTCCGTCACGCGCCGCCAGTGCGTAAAGTATGTTGTACGCTAACGTACGATCAAGCATGCGCACTCCCGTATTCGTAGTACCTGCGTATGTAAATAGTACCGTACAGCACATCATACCTTGCAAGTACCCGCTCGCACCTCTTTGAGGATTTGTCATGCAAACCGGCGGAATGTGAAGGTACCCTGCATATAGGGTACGAACGATGCCTATGAAAGGGGCTAGCCATGGAGGCAACAGAGCTGGTACTTCAGACAATGCGCGAGGCGGGCACTCCGCTCAACGCGGGCAAGATCGCAGAGCTGAGCGGCCTTGACCGCAAGGTGGTTGACAAGGCCATGAAAGAGCTCAAGGCAACGGGCGCCATCGTCTCACCCGTACGCTGCAAGTGGGAGCCGGCAGAGAAGTAGGCTCACGGCGGCCCGCGTCGCAGCGCGGGCTGCCCGGAAGGAAAAGAAGCCATGGACACCATAAAGATCATCGAAGTGAAGGAAGACGTTCGCGCCAACAACGATCGCGCGGCCGAAGCCCTTCGAGCCCGCCTTCACGATGCGGGGACCTTGCTCATCAACCTCATGAGCTCACCTGGATCGGGCAAGACCACGCTGCTTGCAGCAACGCTCGACCGCCTTGCAGACTCGCTTGCCATAGGCGTGATGGAGGCCGACGTTGACTCTGACGTTGACGCCCATGCCGTAGCCGCCCACGGAGCGCGCGCCATTCAGCTCCACACCGGAGGGATGTGCCATCTGGACGCTGCAATGACCGAGCAGGGGCTGCACAGCCTAGGCATCGATGGCCTTGACCTCGTGTTTTTGGAGAACGTGGGTAACCTAATCTGCCCCGCGGAATTTGATACGGGCGCAGGCAAGAAAGTCATGATCTTGTCCGTACCCGAAGGTCATGACAAGCCGCTCAAGTACCCGCTCATGTTTGAGGTAAGCGACCTTGTTATCGTGTCAAAGATGGACGTAGCCCCCTACTTTGACTTTGACCTGAAAGAGCTTGAAAAGAACGTGCGCATGCGCAACCCCAACGCCACCATCTGCCCCCTCTCGGCCAAAACCGGCGAGGGCATGGATGCCTGGTGCAACTGGCTGCGAGCTGCCGTAAACGACTGGAAGAAGTAAGAGCCGTCTTGTGCGCGCAAAACAAACGAGAACAGGAGAAAGACATGGGCAAGGGAGACCGTCCCGACAATGGATGCGGTAGGCCCACGCAGGCCTTTGGCGGAGCAAGCATAGAGGAGCGCGCCAACACGATGCGGTCGGGGCTTACCGACGAGGAGATAGCCGCCCGAAACGTCATTCCCAGCACCAACCCCGCAGGTGGCGAGCATCGCGTGCTTGTCGAGGAGTACTACTCGGAAAACGACACGGCCACGCACTACAAGCCAGAGACACCCGACGCTCCGGGCCCTGCCGCCACACAGCCGCTCAAACCGGGCGTGCTGCGCGAGGGCAAAAAGATTACCGATCGCATTCCCATCAAGCTTGGCCTCGAGGAGCTCACGCCCAACATGCCCGAATACTGGGGTCTGGCCTCCGTCATGACCGAGGAGGAGGCAGAGCTCACCAAGCATATGAAGGTGCGCGTACCCGAGACGCTGGCACAGGTGGCCGCAGGTGCTGAGGTCTCGGAAGAGCGCGCGCAAGAGCTGCTTGATGGCCTTTGTGTCAAAGGCATCATTGAGTACAACTGGGAAAACCTTGACGGCAAGAACCCCAACCACGAGAAGCGCTACTTGCTCCCCATGTTTGTGCCGGGATCGGCCGAGTTCACGGTCATGAACCAGCGACAGATGGAGGAGCACCCCGAGATTGGCACCTTCTTTGAACGCATGACCTACCTGCCACTTACCGTGGCCACCAAGATGGTCCCGCCCGGAGGCGCCGGCATTGGCATGCACGTGATTCCCGTTGAACACGCCATCAGGCAGGAGTACACCTCGGCCTCGGTGGAGCACATAAGCCACTGGCTCAAGAAGTATGACCGCTACTCGGCCGGGGCCTGCAGCTGCGCAGTTGCCGAGCGCGCACGGGGCGACAACGGCGGTCGCGACCCGCAAAACTGGTGCATTGGTGTGGGCGACATGGCCGACTACTGCGTGGAGACGGGCAAGGGACACTTTGTGACCTACGACGAGGTCATTGACATCCTGCTGCAAGCCGAGCGTAACGGATACGTGCACCAGATTACCAACATTGACGGCGAGGAGAAGATCTTTGCCATCTGCAACTGCGATGTAAGCGTATGCTACGCGCTGCGCACATCGCAGCTGTTCAACACGCCCAACATGAGCGCCAGCGCGTATCGCGCCCACGTTGACGCCGAGAAGTGCGTTGCCTGCGCGGGCTGCGTGGAAGTGTGTCCCGCCGGTGCCGTGCAGTTGGGACAGAAGATTGCCACCACAACAGGCAAGGTGGAGTACCCCGTACAGCCTCTGCCCGACGAGCGCAGCTGGGGCGAGGACGATTGGGATCCCAACTACAAGAACAACAACCGCATCGAGTGCCACGACACCGGCACCGCTCCCTGCAAGGTGGCCTGCCCGGCGCACGTGTCGGTGCAGGGCTACCTGCGCATGGCGGCACAGGGCCGCTATCGTGACGCGCTCGAGCTCATCAAGAAGGAGAACCCCTTCCCCGCCGTATGCGGGCGCGTGTGCAACAAGCGCTGCGAGGCCGCATGCACGCGCGGCGTGGTAGACGAGGCCGTTGCCATAGACGACGTGAAGAAGTTCATTGCAGAGAAGGACCTTGAGGCCGAGCACCGCTTTGTGCCCGAACCCGTCATCCCCTCGACGCGCGGTCGCCTGCCCGAGAAGATTGCCATCATTGGCGCAGGGCCTGCCGGCCTTACCGCGGCCTACTACCTGGCCAACATGGGCTACAACCCCGTGGTGTTTGAGAAGAATGCACGTCCCGGCGGCATGATGACCTACGGCATTCCCAGCTACAAGCTGCAAAAGGACGTAGTGGACGCCGAGATTGACGTACTGCGCGAGATGGGCGTAGAGATTCGCTGTGGCGTGAACGTGGGCGAGGATGTGACGTTAGACGAGCTGCGCGAGCAAGGATTCATGGCCTTCTATGTGGCCATTGGCTGTCAGGGCGGACGCCGCACCGGCGTTGCTGGCGAGGACGCAACGGGCGTGCTTACCGCCGTTGACTTCCTGCGTATCGCTCTTGAGAACCCGGACCACGAGGTGCAGGGGCGCAGTGTGGTGGTAGGCGGAGGCAACGTAGCCATCGATGCCGCGCGCGTAAGCGTGCGCTGCGGCGCAGACGCAGTGAGCATGGTCTGCCTTGAGCAACGAGACGAGATGCCCGCACTTCCCCACGAGGTGGCCGAAGCAGAAGAGGACGGCGTGAGCATCCTCAACGGATGGGGCCCTGCCGCCATCAACGTGGACAAGGACGGCAAAGTGTGCGGCATTACCTTCAAGCGCTGCACGCGTGTCTACGATGACGACGGGAAGTTTGCGCCCATCTATGACGAGAACGAGACAACCACCATTGCCTGCGAGAACGTGATTCTCTCCATTGGTCAGACCATAGAGTGGGGCAAGCTGCTTGAGGGCTCGGCCCTTGAGGTTGGTCCTGGAGGACGTATTGCGGCAGACCCCAAGACCTACCAGACAGCGCAGGACGACATCTTTGTTGGCGGTGACGTCTACACCGGCCCACAGTTTGTCATTGACGCCATTGCCGCTGGTCACGAGGCCGCCATCAGCCTGCATCGCTTTGTGCAGAAGGGCTCATCGCTTACGCTCTCGCGCAACCAGCGCTACTACGTCGAGCTTGACAAAGACGAGATTATGCTTAATCCCAACAGCTACGACCACGCAGGTCGGCAGATTCCGCCCTGCGAGCGCGTGGAGAAGATCCTGCACAACTGGGACGACCCCACCCGCACCTTTACCGAAGAGCAGATTCGTACCGAAGCCGCCCGCTGCCTGAAGTGCGGTGCCTCCATTGTGGACACCAACAAGTGCATTGGCTGTGGCCTATGCACAACACGCTGCGAGTTTGACGCCATCCACCTTACCCGCGACGTACCCGAGGCAAGCCGCATGTGGAAGGCCGAGGACAAGGTAATGGCCGTTCTCCCCTACGCGGCGCAACGCGGTATCAGGATTCTGAAGAACAAGCTGAGCGAGCTATAGCGAGGGGCACGTGCGTGAGGGGGACGTCTCTGTTGACA
>JAFWLX010000310.1 GCA_017510875.1 Atopobiaceae bacterium
AACATGCCACTGGCATGTTACGCTCGCTAAGCGCCGCGCCGACGGGCGGAGCAGCCTCAGAAGGAGTCCCGAAGGTGGCCCCTTCTGGCCCGACCGTGAGAACACTCACTGACATGCATCTCTCTGCCTGCATGTCCGCCTAGCCCATTTGGAGCGAGGTGCCCAGCAGGGGACCCAAGATTGCCAGCAGCATTGCGGGGACGATGAGGGTTCCCAAGGGGATCAGCATCTTGATGGGCACCTGCTCGATCACCTCCTCCATCTGCGCGCGTTGCTCGTCGCGGATGGTCTGGGCCTGCTGCTCGAGCGTTGCCGCCAGAGGCGAGCCAAAGGCCAGCGCCTGGGTAACCACCGCCGCAAAGCGCTCGAGCGACGACACGCCCAGCCGGTTGGCCACGGCCTGTAGCGCCTCTTCCCTGCTCGCCGTCCCTAGGCGCCACGCAAGCATGGCCGATCCCAGCTCGGTGGCAAGCAGGTTGTGATACCGCTTGCAGTAGAGCTCAAGTGCCGAGTCAAACGAGAGCCCTGCAGAAAGGCCAAGCGTCACCACATCGAGCATCACGGGCATCTGCCTTAGGCAATCCGCCTTGCCGCGCGCCAGCGCCGCGTGCTCCTCAAGCCGCCTGAAGCTCTTTTGCAAATGCATGCGAGCCAAAAGCCCTGCTAGGGGGCCGTCGCCGCCAACCCTGCGCATGGGCATACCAGCGGAGGCGGTCGCGACAAAGGCAGCGGCAAACGCGCAAGCCCCCACCGCCGCGCAGCAACCAATGAGCAGGGCATCCATCTCACAGCACCCCCCGCATCAGACGCCGGATGGTGAGCAGCGCCACGCCGTCCATGGCTGCGGCCAGCATCAGGCTCACGGTTCCGGGAAGCGTGGTAAGCCCATGCTGAAAGTCGACCGATATGAGCGAGAGCAGGCACACCAGAAGCAGCGGCAGCAGGCAGACGATGCGAATTGACAGCCGTACCTGGGCGGTCTTTACCGAGAGCATGCGCTCGTACTCGCCTTGTCGCTCAACGAGCTGGGCGGTGCTTTGAAAGAGTCCGCGCAGCGGGCTACCGGTTCTCTGCGCAATGACGAGGGCGGTGGTGAGCATACCTACGCCAGGGGCATCTAGCTCGTGGCTCAGCTCTTCCATGGCTTCCTCGGTGGAGGATCCGCAGCGCAACCGCAACGCAGCCTGTACAAAGGCCTTTCCGGCATATCCCTTCTCGTGCATGCCCACGTACTCGATGGCCTGCATGAGCGTCTCGCCCGAGCCAAGCGCCATGGCCAGGGTGCGAAATACCTCGGGCATCTCGTCAATCAGCGCGCGTTCCCTGGCCCTAGCGCGCGACGAGTGCCACACGCTGAGCCCCACGCAAAAGCCAAAGACGCCCACCACAAGGCCTAAAACCGAGCGGGACATCAGAGCCGCCAGGCAGGATATGGCCACAAGTGCCCCCAGCAGTGCCGCACAGGCACCCTCTTTGCTCAGGTAGATGCCCTGCGCAAACAGGCGACGTGCCAGCTCATCGCTTAGGGCCCGCCAGGATGGCAGCTGCAGCAGCGCCGCAACCACCTGCAGCTTTCCCAATGCAAGGCACCAGTTTTGTGCAAGGCGAGATGCCGTGCGCATCCCCCAGCCCGACGCATGCTGCGCACCACCCATGCCCGTGACCATAAACACCGCGCAGGCTATGCAGCACACGCAGCCCGCAAGGTAGACGACCGCCATTGGCTCACCTCCTCCTCGGACAAGGCGCCACTCGCGACGGCCAAGGTGACGAAGGCAGGCTCGACGGACAGGTGCCAGCAGTCGTCCGCCTGGTCGTAAGAGACAACCTCTTCCAACCGAACGCCGCCCCGCTCATCCCTGCTTACCTGGGAAAGGGAGGTAATGCGTCTGCTGCCATCACCGCGCCGCGCCGACATCACAATGAGGTCAAGCGCAGTTGCTATCTGTTCCTCTATAATCGAGGCCGGCAGGTCCATGCCAAAGCGAGCCATGAGCACCAGGCGCAAGATGGCCTCCTCGGCCGTGCCGGCATGTAAAGTTGTGAGGGATCCGTCGTGTCCCGTATTCATTGCCTGCAGCATGTCGATAGCCTCGGCACCTCTTACCTCTCCCACCACAATGCGATCCGGCCGCTGGCGCAGGGCGTTCTTGACCAGGTCACGTATGGTGACCTCGCCCGTGCCCTCAATGGAGGCGTCGCGCGCCTCCATGCGCACCACGTGTGCCTCGGGCGCAAAGCGCAGCTCGGCGGAATCCTCGATGGTAATCACGCGTTCACCATGGTCAATCTGGGTAGAGAGCGCATTGAGCAGCGTGGTCTTGCCCGAGCCGGTTCCGCCTGCAACCGCAATGTCACGGCGCAGCTGCACGGCCCACTTAAGCAGCGTGGCGTACCATGCGGGCAACGAGCCATAACTCACCAGTTGGTCCATCGAGGTGATGCGGTTAGAGAACTTGCGTATGGTGAGGTAGGGGCCGTCTATGGCTATGGGAACCGCCACGGCGTTCACGCGGTCGCCGTTTGTCAGGCGCGCGTTTACCAGAGGCGAGCTTTTGTCAAGGCGCCTGCCCAAGGGGGCAAGAATGCGGTCCACCACCATCATGATCTGGTCGGCAGACTCAAAGCGTACCTTTGAGCGGAGCAGGCGCCCGTCGCGCTCAAAGTAGAGGGCGCCGCACCCGTTGACCATGACCTCGGACACCGTGTTGTCGTCGAGCAGGGGCTGTATGGGACCAAGGCCCACCACCTCGTCAAGCACGCGCGACGTCAGCTGCTCGCGTTCCTGGGGCAGAAGTTCGGAGAAACGCTCCTCGTTGAGAATGGCCTGGCAGGTCACGCGCAGCTCGGCGCGGGCCTGCTCAAGGTCGGGCGTGGACACCATGGACGCAACGGTGGCAAGGCCCAGGCGACTTACCAGCTCGTGCTTGAGAGTTCGGGGCAGCTCGTCACTCTGCGCCGCCACGGCGGCAGCGTACTCGCTGTCGGCAACGCCCGTCTTGCCTTCTTGCTCGCGCACACGTTCAAGAACCGTCATCAGATGGCCTCCTTATGCTTTCCAAACAGCGTCCTGCGCCTGCGCTGACCCTTGGGTTCTGCCGCCTTGCGCGCGGCGTCGTTGTCGGGCAGCCGTCCCAGCTCGGCAAGCGTCTGGGCAAGAAGCGAGGACACCCCCGCCGTCAGGTCGCAGTCGAGCGAGGCCAGCTCGGACACCTTGCCCGCCGCAAGCAGGTCCTCGGCCTCTATCCCCCCGTCGACCACGCGATGCATGCGAGCCGTCTCTAGGCCCACCTCGGCGCGACCCTCAAACGTATTGGCCTTTGCCCGCGGGTCGGCGAGGTTTATCACACGAACGATGCGCGTTCGCGCCACGCCTAGCCTCACAGCCAGCGCACTCATGCGTGCGGCAGAGGCCACCGCACCCGGCCGCTCGTCATGCACCACCAGCATGCGATCGCACGACTGAACCGCTTGAGCGACGCCATCGGTAAAGGTGGTGGAGGTGTCAACCAACACCAGGTCAAAGCGCGTTGACAGATAGGAGAGCAACGTGGCCACATGGGGCATCACCAGCTCGGCCATCTCGGGGCGCTCGCACGGGCCCCACAGATGTACGTGGTTGTCGCACCGCACGCTGGCGCGCCCCATCGACTCTGGCGACGGCTTGCCGTCGGGAGCGATGCGTACCAAGTCTGGCCCCTTTGCCACACCAAAGCAGGTGTGTAGGTTTCCGCACGAAAGATCGAGGTCAACTACCGCAACGTCCATGTCCCAACGGCTAGCAACACTTGCGAGCAGCGCCACCAAGGCCGTCTTGCCCACGCCTCCCCTACACGAAGCCACCGTCACGATGGGCGAGGCGTCCTTGGGCCTAATGGCCGTGTCCTGCACCCGCGGGGTAGCGGGCAGGGCGAGGCCTGCGGGCTGCTCGCTTTGGGGATCCATTTGCCAGCGCGACTGTGGTGTTGTGCCTAGTTGTGGCGCAGCGCCGGGTTGAGGAGCTCCGCCTAGCTGTTGCATACCGCCGGACAGTTGGGCAATGCCAGGTTGTGGCGCAGCACCGGACTGTTGCGCCATACCGGGCTGTAGTGCCATACCAAGCTGCGGGGACATGCTAGGCCGTGTCGCCATGCCACGCTGTTGCGTCGCGCCAAATTGCGTCACAGCCCAAGGTTGCTGCGCTTCACCAAGCTGTGGCATCGTTCCAAACTGCGACATGGCTCCAGTCTGCACCGCACCGGCTTGAGGCAACGCACCAAACTGCGCCGCAACTCCTGGCTGCGCCACACCCATGGGTGCAACGTCCACCTCGGGCACGCGCGCGGCCTGGGGGTTTGTCCTCTGCCTGCCGTCAGTCTCCCCCGCCTGCGCACGCCCACCAAAGGAGGACCCTGCAGCCCTTGAGGCTTCCAGCGCTGGTGCAACGGTTGCATCCACCACCTGCGAGATTCCAGCCCTATACGCCCGAGACCTCAACGATCCCGTTGCCCCGCGTGCCACAAGAACCACCTCGCTCGCCCGCCCGTCACGCACCAGGGCTGCTGCTAGGTTCATGTCGGACACGCCGCTCCCCGTATGCCCAACAATGGCACCGACCGTGCCCGGCACCTCCTCGGCAAAGCGTTCGCGCAGCTCTTGGGCGCTGTTTGCAAACACCACCGCAGATCCAGGCGCTATACGCCTCAATGCCATAAGTACTTCTCGGCGACCCGCTTTCTCGGCATATCCAAGCCACATTTCGCTCACTGCTGCTCCTCTCCCTTGTTGGGCACTATCTCTTCCGGAGCCGCCACAGACTCCTCTTCAGGCACCTCCACGTCGTCTGCGGGAATCACCAACCTCAGCTCGCCCGAGGCGCTGGCCCCAAGTACGGCGGACACGTCGTCAGGCAAGACGGCAATGGTCAGCTGCTGCGACATGCTTGTCTGGGTGCCAAGTTCCGACAGCACCTCTATGTCTGTCGCAATGAGCCGAGGCGCGCTGTCCGGTACCTCGTAGGCGCTGACCCGCGCCCCGCGCGTGACCCCGCGAGAGATGCCCAGCTTGTCGGTGACCGGCACGCTTACTGCCACATGACCAGAAGGAACCTCCATCAGCGTCGAGGCGTCCCTAAAGTTGAGCTTGGTAAGGGGAACCCCCTTAGACACCGGAACGCTCACCTCGCGCCCCACGACCTCGTCCAGACTGACCACTGCCTCCGCAGGCGCCAGATCTGCCACCCAGTCACGCACGCGCACGTTTCGCTCGCTGATCACGTCTCCCACCTCAAGCGTCTGCTCGGCAACAACCAGCTGGGCTATCTCCCCGCCAAAGCGTTCGAGGGCATCCGCGCGAACCTTGTCGGCCTCCGTCCTGACCGTATCCGCATACGCCAGGCAAGACACAATGCCTAGCAGCGCAAACGCCGAGGAAAGCACGATTCTGAAACGTATTGACATAAGGCCTCCCAAAACTCGTCGCTGATCCCCCGATTCGCTACCTACCATTGTTGAAGCACGGGCCCTGTATCCAGGCGAGTTTGAAAAGTCATGTACGCGTCAGGTTGGCCCTTTGTCGCAGCAAGGTAGGTTGCACGGCAAAAAGCGTGGTAGAAGTGCTTTTTTGGAGTGGGGGCCGCAACGTTGGACATGCAGCGAAGATGTGCGGAGAATCTAATGCTCCAACCTACATCTGTGCAGGTACAGGGCTTGCGAGAAGCATCGCTGCCGTCGGTTTGCCTCATGTGGCATGATCTGGCCTACCAGATAGCAGGTCATTAGCGGTCATTCTTGTCATTCTTGGATTGAGTTTTGTCCGGGAACGTGGATTGGGGGACCGTCCCTTTCTGTTCCCCACATGGGTTGCTGCCTCGTCTTTGGAACAGAAAGGGGCTGCCCCCTTTGTCCCCCTAGATCACCACGTCGGGGTCGAGCGTCTGGCGGGACTCGCGCATCTGGCGAGCCAGCTGCAGGTATGCGTCAAGGCGCCTACCTGCGTATCCTTCGGCCTCCGCATGCTCGAGCACGGCGCAGCCTGGCTCGTGCGTGTGGGTGCAATCGCGAAAGCGGCACGTTTGCGTCTGCTGGGCAATGTCGGCAAACACCTTTGCCAGACCGCGCTCGTGGCCAACCAACGGGAGCGTGCGCAGCCCGGGCTCGTCCACAACCACGCCCGCACCGGGCAGGCTTACCATGCGACGTGTCACCGTGGTATGGCGACCCTTGTCATCCGAGGCCCGCACGGCACCCGTCTCAAGCGCGCCGTATCCCAGAAGCGCGTTGAGTAGCGTCGACTTGCCGGCCCCCGACTCACCCAAGACGATGGCCAGCGTCCCAGCAGGCACAAGCGCCCGCACGCCCTGCGGCCCAAAGGCCGCACCGTGCTCCTGTGCAACCTCTTCAATCTCCCGGGCATCCACGCTATCGTCAGCCCCGGCCATGCTCACCACCAGCGGCAGGTCACTCCCCAGCACCTCGTGCAGGGCGTCAATGTCACGCGCCACGCCATCCGCACCCGCGCGGTCTGCCTTGGTAAGCACCACCGCTAGCCGCGCTCCACAATCACGCACGATAACGGCCGAGCGAGCAACACGCGCAAAGTCAACCTCTTGCTCGCTCATCTGCTGGCACACAATCACCAAGTCAACGTTTGCCGCCAAGGTCTGGCGCTCGCCGCGATTGCCTCCTCGCCAGCGCGCCACGTCGCTCTCGCGCGGCAGAATCTCTTCGATGAGCCCCATCTGGTGGCCATGGGGCCTGCGGGCACACACCCAGTCACCCACAGCAACTCGCGAGAACGAGCCCTTGGTAAGCCGCGTGGCAAACTCGGCCCTAAAGAGAGCGTCCTCGCTCACCACAGCGGGAAACCCCCTGTCCAGCCGCACCACGCATCCCAGCACCAGCTCGCCCGGGTCTGCGCCCGCCGCCACCGACCGCTCGCACGCCTCCGCAAAGGCCTCCTTCTGCCGCTCGCTTGCATGCAGCTCGTCAAAGCCCGGCACCTCGGTCAATGTAGAAAGCGCCGGCAGGGCATCGACTGCCCTGCTGGCGCGCACTTCTTGGCGACGCTTGTATTTTGCCCGTTTGGCCACGCTACTCCTGCTTGCTAACGGCGCGCATGATAGCTTTATAGATCTCAATGATGGGAATGATTGCGAAGGCCAAGCCCATGGCCATCATGTAGTGGGCTGTATCAAGGTGAGCAAAGTTGAAGAGACTAGAGAGCGGCGTCTCGATGACCACGAAAGTCAACAGCAGCGAGAGAGCAAAGGCACCCCACGCCCACCAGTTTTGTGTAGGCAGTCCAAAGATAGAGCCACGACGGCTACGCATGTTGATCGAATGGAACATCTCGACCATCGAGAGGGTGAGGAACGCCATGGTCATACCCTCGACGCCAGCCTTGTTGCCAGCAACAGCCTCCGCAAGGCTCACGCCGGCATGATTGATGCCAATGAAGTATGCAATGAGCGTAAGAATGGCAATGACCGTACCCTGGAAAAGCGTGTCGATACCCATGCCATTGGCAAAGATGCCGTCCTGTGAATTGCGCGGCTTGCGCTTCATGATGTCGGGCTCGGCGTCTTCCATACACATGGCAAGCGCGGGCAGCGAGTCGGTGATGAGGTTGATCCACAGCAGATGCGTGGGCTCAAGGATGGTAAAGCCAATGAGCGAGGCCACGAACACCGAGATGACCTCGGCGAGGTTGGACGAGAGCAGGAACTGGATAGCCTTGCGGATGTTGTCGTAAATGCGGCGACCCTCTTCGACCGCACCAATGATGGTGGCAAAGTTATCATCAGCAAGCACCATGTCGGCCACGCCCTTGGTGACGTCGGTACCCGTGATGCCCATGCCAATGCCAATGTCGGCGCGCTTGATGGAGGGGGCGTCGTTGACGCCGTCACCGGTCATGGCCACGACCATGCCCTTCTTCTTCCAGGTGTCGACGATGCGGGTCTTGTGCTCGGGCTGCACGCGGGCATACACGCCAATATCCTCAACGCGGTTGACGAAGTCCTCATCCGATATCTTGTCAAGATCGGCGCCCGTGATGGCCTGATCACGGCCCTCGACGATGTCAAGCTCCTTGGCTATGGCCACGGCCGTGTCGATATGGTCGCCAGTAATCATAACCACGTTGATGCCGGCCTCGTGCGCCTCCTTGATGGCGGGCTTGACCTCGGGGCGAACCGGATCGATCATGCCGCACAGACCGATGAACACCATGTCCTTCTCAAGATCGGCGGCCTCGTAGCTTGAAGGCGGCGTCTTGCCGTGGTTGACGCGGGCGGCAGCCATCACGCGCAAAGCGTCGTCAGCCATGGCCTTGTTCTGCTCCATGATCTTGTTGCGAATCTCGTCAGTCATGGGTAGGTCGCCCTCGGCGCTACGATACTTGGTGCAGCGGGACAGAACCACATCGGGGCCACCCTTGGTGTGCTGTATATAGTCGCCCATGGGCGAGATATTGACGACACTCATCATCTTGCGACCAGAGTCAAACGGCGCCTCGCCGGCGCGCGGGTTGGCCGCGTCAAGGTCTCCCGAGAGGAAGCCCAGCTTGGCAGCATCGGCCACAAGCGCTGCCTCGGTCGGCTCGCCCACTGCCTCCTGCGCGGCAACATCCCACTTGGCGTCGGAGCACAGCGCCATGCAACGCACCAGACGGTCAATATCCTCGGAGAAGTGGCGCACCACGGTCATCTTGTTCTGTGTGAGTGTGCCGGTCTTGTCCGAGCAGATAACCTGCGTGCAGCCGAGCGTCTCGACGGCGTTCATCTTGCGCACGATGGCGTTGCGCTTGCTCATCTTGGTGACGCCGATAGAGAGTGCGATGGTCACCACGGCCACAAGGCCCTCAGGAATGGCGGCAACCGCCAGCGAAACGGCGACCATGAAGGTGTCAAGCACTTTGCTCATATCGTTAAAGAACGCCATGCCGCCGTGCTGGAAGATGCCCACGACAAACACGATGGCGCAGATGCCCACCACAAGCTTGGTCAGAATGCCCGACAGCTCGTTGAGCTTGATCTGCAGCGGGGTCAGCTCGTCTTCGGCCTGCGCAATGGCGTCGGCGATCTTGCCCATCTCGGTCTGCATGCCCGTGGCTACTACTACGGCCACACCACGACCATAGACCACGGTCGAGCCCATGTAGCACATGTTTCTGCGGTCTCCCAGCGGCACGTCATCGGTACCGGCAGGCAGGCCCAGAATCTCCTGAATCTTGTTTGCGGGGACCGACTCGCCCGTCAGCGCGCTCTCTTCGATCTTGAGTGAGGCGCTCTCGATGATACGGCAGTCGGCGGGCACGGCGTCACCAGCCTCGAGAACCACGATGTCGCCTGGCACCAAGTCGGCCGAGGGAACCGTGACCTGGCGGCCATCACGGATGACCTTTGACTGCGCGGCACTCATCTCCTGCAGGGCGGCAAGGGCGTTTTCCGCCTGGTACTCCTGCACGACACCCAGCACCGAGTTGAGGATGACGACGAACATGATGATGAAGACGTCGGCAAAGTCTGCCTCGCCCTGCGCCATGCCCGTCACGGCCGATATGATGGCCGCGATGATGAGCATGATGACCATAGGGTCGGCCATCTGCTCAAAGAAACGCTTCCATAGCGGGGTCTTCTCGGCTTCTTTGAGCTTGTTGGGACCAAAGGTCTCAAGTCTGGTCTGCGCCTCGGCAGACGTGATGCCTGTTTCGGCATTAGTGTTTACCTCGGCAAGCACATCACTTGCTTTGGCAAGGTACTCCTTCATCGCATTCCTCCTGGGTCGGGTTGTCCTGTTGCGGTCAGACAGATTGATGCCCGATCATAATTCCCCAGGAGGGGCAAGGGCTCACCAAGGCTGCCATGTCAGACCGCC
>JAFWLX010000311.1 GCA_017510875.1 Atopobiaceae bacterium
GAAGGCACCGCCATGGCCGGCCCTCGGCCAGCGGCCCGCAAATCCACCATGTCTGTCCCGCTACACGCCGTGGGCCTCCAGCCACTCCTTGCCCATCGTCTGGCCGTTAAGGGTCGTATGCCCACGCTCTATAAGCGCGGCAAGTGAGTAGCGCGAGAAGGCATCGTAGCTGCTGCCTTCGGGATCTGCGCACAGAATCGCATCGCAAGTTGGGTTGTACACCAGACCCTTTGAGAACCGCTGGCACACGCCAAGTGACTCCATCGACATGAGATACCCAAAGTTCGAGGTGGCCACAAACAGGTCACCAGACCCATCAACCGTAAGCTCAGCTGGTATGTTGGCCCATCTTGTTGCCTCATCGCTCCCATCGTCAAGGGCACTAGAGGACACATGCTCCCCTGTCTTGACGTTAAAGCTCTCAAGCTGGCTCGTGGTGCCCAGCGTCAGCATCACCACCAGCCTATCGCCCGATATGCAGGTTCCGGCCACTCTGCGCCCATCAACGGGAGCAATGACGCTTGCCTTGCCATCAAAGCGATAGAGTGTGACGCCATTTGCCGATACGCACCCCAGCACCTTTCCGTCAGCCGACCACGTGGCGTGACCACCAGCCGCACCCTTCAAAAGGTAGTTGGGCCAAATGCTTGCCACGTTGGTGTCGAGCACGGTGCTCTCTCCCGTCGCTAGGTCAAGAACCGCGCTACGGTGCACCGCAAGACCAGAATCGCCCTCCTGCTCGCTGACGTAGTCCTGATACAGCATACGTTTGCCTGTTGGGTCGCTCATCAGGTACAGGCTCCGCTGGTTGGCATCGGAGTCCTTTCCAAAGCCTTTAGCTATCGCGTAGCAGCGCGTTCGTCCCTCGCTGGGCAAGGCCTCGGCTATGCACACGGTTCCTTTGGCATCCACTACCTGCGAGTAGACCTTTCCCGCACAGCAGCACTGCGAGTTGCCAACAACGAGTCCCTCAACCTCACTTGGCGCAGAGCCCTCAGCTGGCGCCGCAAGGCCAAGCTCTTCGCTTGTGCCCACATCCCAGCGCTCAGCCTTGCGGGCGGGCAGATCCAAACGGACCAGCTCGCTCACGCGGTGGCCGTTGTCCGTCCCAGACATGCCCACAAGCACCAGCGTGTCATCGCTCCCGTCAAAACCAATCACGTTCCACACCAAGCCGCTCTCGGCACCAAAATCCTGTGTCCACAGCACCTCTAGGTCTGGCGCCGAGCAATGCTGAACGCGAAGCACATCCTCATCTTCTGCCAGGTATGCCAACACAAAGCCCTCGCTTGTTGCAAACTCCCATGAGGCATGGCGCGCACCCACCTCAAGCGAATGCACGTTCTTGTCCGGATAGGTTCCCCGGTAGGCATAGAGCACGTTTCCCTTAAGGATATAGTGCTCGGCGGACGGGCGCACGTCCGCGTAATAGAACTCGTCGCGCATAAGGCCGTAGGCAATCACGCTCTCAGACGTGGGGCTCACAAAGAAGAACGATCCGTCCGACTCCACTCCCATAAAGGTACGTCCCCGTTCAAGTGCGTTGCCGCCCACAATTGTCGAGGAGGTCTTCAGCTCGTTCACAAGCTCTCCCGTGTGGACGTCTACAAACTGGATGCGATCGGCAAACCAGCACACGAGGGTGTCCGTAACCTTGCCGTTGTCTCTGAGCTCCTTGAATCCAATGTCGTAGCAAACTTGCCAGATCGTAGTGCTCTTTGACCAGCGAAGCTTTCCCGACTGCCCATCCAAACAGGCCATGAGCACGTCAAAGTCCGTTGTGGTGGTATAGACGTTTCCAAAGATCTCGTCACGAGAACTTGTTGTTTGAGCGGCACTGTTCGTGCCCATTAGCATGACAACCGACCCGTCTTCAAGCAGGTCGTAATCATAGGCATAGTACCCAGGCGTCTCGTATGCGTGCGCCGTCCCGTCGGCTGCCTCTATGACAACGGCTCTGCCTCCTACAAAGAGACCTTCGTCATTGACCAGCGACACAACCAGACAAAAGCGCCCATAGCGCGCACGCGGAGCATTCACCAACTCTGTCTGCAGGCCATCGAGCGTGGGCATTCCCTCAACCCCGTCATAGGCGATGTCATAGAGAGTCTTGCCTGATGAGAGATCGATCATGTGGGCGCTTTTGGCCGAGGCCACCAATAGCCGATCCTGATTGCCCTCGTCGATGCAGGCGTATTTGAACTGCTTGTCGTCAGCAGTGATCGCTACGTCCCACAGCACTGAACCATCGGCGTTGTCTCGGCAAACCACACCCGTGGTGTACACGATTATCGTGTTGCCCGAGTCAAGCACAAAGGCATCGATCACGTCCTTGTAGCGGCCAAGCGTGCTGCGGCTTTGATAGATGAGTCGATGAGTCGCGGTCTCCCACGCGCTGATGACTTCCGTCTCGTCAACCATCACAACATACGCTTCGTTTGCCGACACATGCATCTGGCGAATGTCTGCAGGCGCTGTGTACACCTCGCTGGTTGTGTAGGAAAACTGGTCCACAAGCTTTCCCGAATAGCCTGCGTTAGTAGCCTGTTGCAGCGCAAAGACGGCCTCGTCTACCACCGGATGGTTTTTGGTGTTGGTCATCTCGTCACTTGGGAGGGCCGCCAGCGCAAGCTCGGTGGCGCCAATGGTGTTGCCTTGCTGCAACATGGTGTTGGCAAGGGTGGCCAGATACTCCGCCCTACGGTAGAGGACCTGCGTGTAGTTGTCCTGAATCTGCTTATGCATGTAGGCGTTGTAGAGGCCAAAAGCTGTTGCCCCCGCCACCGCTATGCTAGCCAGCGTCACGATGATCCGCTGGCGCCTACGCTGGGCGCGCTTAACCAGGCTGTCGAAGGGCACTCCAAGAATGCCCGCAGCAAGACGCGTCACCTCGTTTCGGCGGTCGGCTCCCTTGCAGGTAGGCAAGAAGTTGGCGGCAAGCGGCTCGACATCAATAACCTGTCCGTCTGCGTCAACGCGATGCAACAACTGATCGGGTATCACATCGTGAGGCTCGCCCTCGCAGATCACCACAAAGACGCGCGAGCGGTCGTGAGTCCTAAGAAACTCATCAATCTCGCGCATGCACCACTTTGACTCCTTGAGCCGCGGGCTGCAGATGACAATGAGCGCACTGGCGTTGTGCAGGGCACGCAAGAGGTCGTCGTCTAGCGCGGAGGAGATGGGCAGCTCATCCTGATCGCGAAAGATAGGGGCCAGCGAGTCAAAGCCGCTTTGCTCGCGCACCTCGCGGTCAAGGTGATAGTGTTCGAGCTTGCGATGCACCTCTATGGCAACCTTCATGTCAGGCTGCGTGTGACGGTACGAGATGAAGGCGGTGTACTTTCGCTCGTTGGTCGCTTGCGTAGACACGGTCCCTCCCCACTCGTGACGTGTGTGGCCTTATC
>JAFWLX010000312.1 GCA_017510875.1 Atopobiaceae bacterium
AAACCGCCGCGTGGTGGAGGCGCTCATCAAGAGTGGTGCCTTCGACTCCACGGGATACACGCGCATGCAGATGATGCACTTTGTGGACAAGAACAACCCAGAGAACATCATTGATGCGGCGGCCAAGCGGCAGAAGGACCGCGCGGCGGGCCAGAGCTCGCTGTTTGACCTGTTTGTCTATGTGGCGGGCTCGGGCTTTGAGAGTGATGTGCCGCCAGCAGACGGTATTGAGTGGGACCGAACCGTCAAGCTCGCCCAAGAGCACGAGGTGCTGGGCATCTACGTCTCTGACCACCCGCTGCGCCCGTACGAGTACGCGCTCTCAAAGGCCCGCGACTACCTGATAAGCGATATCGAGGTGAGCGAGGAGTACGTAAACCCGGCTACGGGGACTACCTCCACGCGCTATAAAGTGCCCGAGGGCAAGCCCATTCATCTGGCTGGCATGGTGACCTCCGTGGCCAAGAAGACCACCAAGAATGGCGACAACATGGCCATCGTCACGCTTGAGGACATGGAAGGCGAGATTACGCTGGTGGTGTTCCCCAAGCTCTACAAGCAGTGCGCGGCTACCCTTGCTGGTGAGATTGACCAAGAGACCGGCGAGACCGTGGGCAACGTGTTTGTGCGCGTGAGCGGCAAGCTTGAGCGATCAGACCGTGGCAACCAGATTATCTGCCAGGACGTGACGCCCATGGAGCTCTCGGACCGCACCAACAAGCCCAAGGTGTTTGAGGTGTTCATGACGCCGCGCATGCTTACCTACGAGCGCATGCAACGCCTTAACTCCATCTTTGGCCGCTACGGCGGCATGGACCGGGTGGAGCTTCTGGTGCAGGAGGCCACCGGTACTACCATGCGCATGGAGCTGCCCTGTAGGGTGGATGCACGTAACGTGCTGCTCAAGGCCGAGGTGGTCGATCTCGTTGGGCAAGAGGGTCACGTGGCGTACGCGTAGGTGTGGAACACTTATCCCGGATAGTGTTCCACGAAACGGAGATCGTGGAACACCTTCCGGTATATGTGTTCCACCTTAGCTCGCAGGTACAAACCCCTCCAGCGCGAGCGCGCGTGCAACGCCGTCGTCGCTGGTGGCATACTCGTCCACCAAATCCTGCACGCTTTGCAGGAACTCCTGCTCGTCGTCCTCGGCAAGGTAGGCCATGAGCGTCTTGCTTATCTGGTGGAAGTCCATGACCGGGTTGGTCCCAAAGCGTCCGTTGTAGATGCGCTCGACATGAGCGCAGGCGTTGCGTAGCTCGCTTAAGGCCTCAAGGTCGTGGTACATCCCCAAAGGTGCCAGCGTATTGCCGTCGTGGGTGGTGTCACAGGTGCTGCGCATGCGGTTGCATACCGACTTCTGCTCGTCGCGCTTCATGAGCGCAAAGAAGTAGCGCAGGTTGCCAAAGGTAAGGTCCGAGAACAGTACCCATAGTGGCACAGCCTCGTAGTGAGTGCGGTACCAGTCCACGCGTTCGTTGGGGCGCACGTCTTCGTGCTCGTCCTCCACATGGCCGCGTGCATGATGCTCAAGTGTGTCTATCATCCACGTGAGGTCGCCCTTGTGCGCTTGACGCCCTCGTATGTATTCGTTCTCGGGTGTGTATGAGCTGCGCCACAGGTAAGCCGAGGCTTTACGGTGCTGCTCGGTAAAGGTGTATGCGAGTATCGAGCGCAACGTGCTTTCTACGCACATGATGGCGGAGAAGGTGATACTGCGAAGCTTGCGGTCAAACAGATAGAGCTGGTAGATCTGATTGAACGTGGTGCCCTTGATAAATTGGTCATCGCCAGAGCGTCTGCTTTCGCCTGTGTTGAGGAAGGCCTTGCCGTATCCGTTGACGACGGCGTAGTACCCCTCGCGCATAAGGATCTGCGCTGTGTTCTCATCCGTGGTCACGCCACGGCGGTTGAGAATGCCAATCTGCTGGTTTATTGACCTGAACGGCTTGTTCATATGACCTCCTCGACGTTCTGTCATATGGTAGCGCGAGAGTGGGCGCGCCGTGCGCAGAATCAGCGCGAGCGAGTTGAGCAACCCTGTCCGGCTACACGGCGTAGTGCTGTCGCAAAAGGTTGATGCAATGCTAGTGTTCAGTCCTGCACCCTCAGCTCACATGCTGGCCTTCAGGGCAACCTCGACGCGGCCGCGGCAGTCTCCCACCAGGTGCTCCGCAAGCTCGATGGCCTTGACGCCGCACTCCATCTCCAGCTCGTGCGCGCAGTCCATCATCGACGGTGCTACTGCCTCCGCCATCTGCGAGAGGGAGTCACGCGCCTGACGCCAACCGACGCCTAGTTGCTCCGCCATGAGGGGAAAGTCGGCAGGCTCCACCGCGTCGATGGCGCGATGCCTGCCAATGCCCATACCCATCTCGCGCGAGAGGTCGGCATACACGGTCGTGCAGGTGATGTCGTACGGGGGAGAGATGGCCTTTCTGGTCCAGTCGGGAGACCAAGTGAGGGAGAGGTTCTTGAGGTGGTTGTCGCAATTGCCCACGAGGTAGTCGAACGCCAGCATATCGAACACGTACGAGCGGTCGCCGTAGCGCTCCGAGGACTCCCGCGAGATGGCGGCTGCCACGGATGCCGTGTACCCCTCAATCAGCTCATCAGAGGGCGTGTACTTGAGCGCGTCGACGGAGATGCCGAGCGTTTGGCAGAAGTCTGCTTGGTGCAGCCGCATGGTCTCGGGCAGGCCCGCAGGGCGTTCCTTCACCGTCATTCGATCAAAGCGTTGCGAGGCGAGGATGGGGTCGCAGCCGTCGATGGGGATGAGGTCGGTTTGCGCCGCGTCGTCAAATCCGCACGCGACGGCGCATCGCATGCAGAGCGCCTCGTTGAGCATCTGGTGGGGAAACGCAGGTGTCCCCGCCTTGAGTATGTGAGTGGAGGGCATGAGCTCCTGCGGCCTTCCCCAGCCTTCCTCGGTCCTGATGGCACCAATCTTCGAGACCGCGCCGTTGAGCGAGAGCCTGCTCCGCATCAGTTCCTCGAAGGCCGCTCGCTCGGGATTGCGTGCAAAACTGGCGAGCGTATCGGTGTCGAGGGGTGTGACACCCGCCCCCTCATAGCTTGGTCGCCGTCCGTCGTCGGTGAAGGTAAGCGCACCGATGGTCTCATGGTTGAGACGCGCAAGTACGGGCGTGACGGCGTCGCGCCCGGCCCGCAGAGCCGTGCGGATGTCGTGGCCAACAGGCCCCTCCGGGCCAAGCGAGGCGAAGGCCGCCCTCGTCTGCTGCGTGGTGAACCCCTCTAGCTGTAGGGGGAGGACGGGGTAGATGGGAACGGCAATCTTGCTCGCCACGTACGACTTGTCGTACGCGAAGACCTCGCTGCCATCCGCGAGGAGCGAGAGCGTGCCGACGAGCATGAATCCCTCGAATCGCTCCGCCCAGACAGAAAGATTCTGCTGCATGGTGCTCACTTTCCCTCTACGTGGACGGTCATAGTCATGTTGAGTACGTCGAGCAGCCTCAGCAGTTTGTCGGCAGATACGTGCTCCTTGCCGCGCTCGATCTCTCCTACGAGTCGCATGGAAAAGCCCGTGAGTCGCGAGACGTCCGCCTGGGTCATTCCCAGCTCGCGCCTGCGTAGCCGCACGAGGCCACCCATGTCCTCCATGTTGAGGATGCGGGTGTTGGGCGGGGTCTCGAAGCGAGGATCGAGTGTGAGCTTGCGGCGTGGCATGGCAACTCCGTTTAGTACCTGTGCGTAATATTCTTGACGTGCCTTAAGAATAGCACGTTGGCGTAATAATTCTTAGAATAGTGGTAAATGTTACCTAAACGTATCATCAAAGAAAGCATGTAAAAATACGCCACTCCAGTAACTCTAAGCGTCTAGGTTGACGTTACGCTTGTGAAGACGCTCTTGAACGGTGGCCGCATGTTTAAACCTAATTCGATAGATGTCCCTCGCAGGAGCTGTCACCCGATGATTTGAGCCTGATGCCCGCTTTCCTGAACAAACAAACCGCAGCTCGCGTACAATGAGAGCATACGCGCAGCAATATGCGCAAAAGAGGATACCGGCGAAAGGAGTCGCGTATGTCCGACGTCAAGTTCTTCAAGTGCACCAAATGTGCCAACATGTTTGTCAAGGTAATCGAGGGTCCTTGCACGCCTGTCTGCTGCGGTGAGCCTTGCGTAGAGCTGGAGGCTGGCTCCACCGACGCCGCCACCGAGAAGCACGTTCCTGCTGTCACCCGCGAGGGCGGCAAAATTATCGCCAAGGTCGGCGAGGTTGCGCATCCCATGCTCGATGCCCACTTCATTCAGTTTGTGGCCCTTGCCACCGAGGATCGTCTTGAGATCAAGAAGCTTAAGCCTGGCGAGGAGCCTGTGGCCACCTTTGCCTGCGATGGCGACGAGAACGTGACCATCTATGAGTATTGCAACTTGCATGGACTGTGGAAGGCCGAGATCTAGACGGTGCGTATTGGCATTGCCCAGATAAACACGATTGCCGGTGCGTTTGACGCAACGATTGAGCGCATGGTCGCCTTTTCGCATAGGGCTGCCGAGCAGAATGTGGACGTGCTCCTCTTTCCGCTCGCAGCCCTTGCGGGTGTCGAGCCGGTGCCTTTTGCCGATGCGGCATCATTCATGCGCGATCTTGCCGAGGCGGTGACCACGCTTAGCGAGCAGCTGGCATGCCCGGCAATTGTCCCTGTGCCCATGGACATGGATGCAAACGAGACGAGCTACGATGCCCTGTTGCTTGATGGTGGGGAAGTGCGTCCTTTGTGCATACTCGCGCGTGCGGGTCATGCTTCTGTGGGTGCGCAGCCTGCAAGGCAGGACATTTGCACGTTTGAGCTTGCGGGCGAGACGCTGACCTTGGCATTCTCGTATGACGACCTTGACATGCTAGACGGCAACGACCAAAACGGCACGGTTACGCTGTTCTTCTCTGGCTATCCCTTTGCCTTGGACGATCCGTCAAGCGCTATGGCGGCAAATCTCGAGAATGCGCGCTATGTGTCTGACGCACAGGACATAGGCTCGTGGCTTGTGGGCGTGGCGTCTCTTGGCGGTTACGGTGAACAGGTCTTTACAGGCTCAAGCTTTGTAATGTCTCCGGGGGGAAAGCTGGTTTCGTCGGCACCCGCCTTTGAGGAGGCTCTGCTTATAGCTGACGTGGGGTATGGTGCGCCACTAGAGGCAGCTGGGTCTTTGGTTCCCGAGATGTTTGATGCACCCTTCCATCTGTGGCAGGCGCTCTCGTTGGGCATCCATGATTACGTAACAAAGCTTGGACAGACCGATGTTGCCCTATGCCTAGACGGAACCCTGGCAGCCAATATGCTGGTAGCGCTTGCCTCCGATGCCGTGGGTCCTTTGCATGTGCATGCCTTGGTGGGGGCTTCTGCTGGTGCGCAAGCAGCATCATGTAGAGAGCTGGCCCGACGGTTGCATGTGAATGTGACAACGGCTTCAGGTCATCCGTCGGGCTTTGATGCGCGCGACTTTGACGAGCTTGAGCTTGCCCAGCTAGCGCGCGAGAACGATGCGTTGGCGCTCTCGTCGCTCGACAAAACCGCACTTGCCTTGGGAACACCCGCACGCTCGCTCTCGTGTGCCCGTCTGTGCCCGTTGGGCGATGTGTATCGTTCGGATGTGCTGGATATGGCACATGTGCGTAACACCATCTCTCCCATATTCCATCGCGTGGGCCTTACCGATGCCGATTTCATTTGCGTGCCCGTTGAAGGGGAAGAGGCGCGCGTCTTGTCTGATGAGGCCGATATCACGTTTGTCGACGAGATCCTACTGGGCTATATCGAGTACGATCGGCCGTTCTTTGAGCTTGTGTCAGAGGCTCCTGGAGAGGCAAAACTGATAGAGGCGCTGCTTGCGGTGCAGCGAAGGGCCGAGTCGTGGCGCAGGTCTTTGCCTCCCGTGCTTGCCATGAGCACCCATACGTTAGACGAGGTGCGCTTTGCGGTTGGCACCAACTGGCATGATACGCATTTAGATGAGTTTGAGATTGAGCTGGGCACTTTTGGCAACCTTCAGCTGCCATCAGAGTCCATGCCGGCTGCCATGCGCAAGCCATCGCCTGCCACCGACCTTGAGTCAACGCTTGCCATGCTACGCGACTTTGCAGAGCAGGGCGGCTTTGTTCCTCACGGGCAGCTTCTGGAGGACAATCCCAACCTGAAGAAGGCCGTTCAAGAGGGCCTTGATCTAGGGTCGCTGGGTTGGATGAACCCGTTTTCTGAAAACTGACAGCTGATCGGCCTGCTGCCGCGCGATTCAAGTTATGCGAGCTTTTTGCTCCCCATTCACAATTCTTGTGCTAGTATAGAACGAACGTTCGTGTATGGTTGCCGTGTCGTAGGTGGGAGGTTGTGTGATCATACTGGGTATCGATCCGGGCCTCGCCCATACCGGATGGGGTATCGTCGAGACGCGTGGGGCGCTTTGTCGCGCGCGTGCCTATGGCTGCGTAACCACCAAGGCGGCAGAGCCCATTAACCTGCGTCTTGGAAAGATCTTTGACGAGATATCCCGTGCCATAGAAACCTATCATCCTACGCAGCTTGCCATCGAGAAGATCTTTTTTGGCGAGAACACGCGCTCGGCCTTGGCTACTGCCCAAGCCCGTGGGGCTGCCATTGTGGCGTGCGCTCAAGCCGGGCTTGAGGTGGGCGAGTACACGCCCATGCAGATAAAGCAGGCGGTGGTGGGCACAGGTGCCGCAGACAAGTACCAGGTCATCTATATGGTGCGCACGGTGCTTGCGCTCGACCACCATCCGCATCCAGACCATGCGGCAGATGCGCTTGCCGCTGCGGTGTGTCACGCCAACCTATACCGCACCCAAGAGCTTGCGCGCCGTGGCGCTGGCGATCAGATGCATGCTGCCGAGCTTGCCCAGATGGAGCTGGCACGCGAGGAGGCACGAGAGGTTACGGCTGCTGCAACGGCCGCAAACGTTGCCCGTATGCGCGGGAGACAGGCAAGAAAGAACGCATCATAAGGTATGGCTGGCGCAGAGCGCGGCGGCAAAGGAGTAGACAGTGATTGTTCAGCTAACCGGTACACTTCTTGAGGTACTCCCATCCCATGTGGTGCTTGATGTGGGAGGCGTGGGCTACGAGCTAGGTGTCTCGTCATCAACTGCTGCCGCGTTACCGCAGGTAGGCGAGGCCGGCGTCACCATCCTCACCCGCCTGGTGGTGCGCGAGGATGCCATGGACCTCTACGGCTTTGCCACAAGGGAGGAGCGCGCCCTGTTTGACAAGCTTGTGGCTATCTCGGGCGTGGGACCCAAGCTGGCATTATCGGTGCTTTCAACCTTTACGCCGGCACAGCTGGCAACGGTGGTAGCCACGCAGGACATCACGCGTATGGCACGGGTGCCTGGCGTGGGCAAGCGTAAGGGTCAGCGTCTGTTGGTAGAGCTTGAGGGCGTGTTTACCAAAGACTCAGAGCTTCGCGGCTTGGTGGGGCTCGAGCAACCCTCTCTGGGCGAGAGCTCACCCGCTCCGGCTTCCACCTCGGTTGTTGCAGAGGCCACCGACGCGCTCTTGTCCATGGGCTTCTCGCCGCAAGAGGCCGAGCTTGCGCTTGAGGGACATGACGACGCCGGTGCCACCACCATCGAGAAGGCGCTATCCTATGCGTTGAGGCGTCTTGGAGGTGGTGTTTGATGTGGGAGGCAGATAAGGATGACCTATTTGCCGATGCGGGTCCTACGCGTGGCGGTGCAGGCATATCGCCACGTCAGATGGGGCAGCGTAGCGTAACCGGCGAGCTCACTTCAGACGACCTTGACGTCGAGCGCACGCTGCGTCCAAAGACGCTGGATGACTACTGTGGCCAAGAGCGCGTGCGCGAGAACCTACGCGTGCTTATCACAGCTGCACGAGATAGGGGAGAGCCACTTGACCACGTGATCTTCTCGGGTCCTCCGGGCTTGGGCAAAACCACGCTTGCCGGTGTGGTTGCCACCGAGATGGGCGCCAAGCTTCATACCACCTCTGGCCCCGCCATCGAGAGAACAGGGGACTTGGCCGCTATCCTCACCAACCTCAGCGAGGGCGACATACTGTTTGTAGACGAGATACATCGCCTTAATCACCAGGTAGAAGAAGTGCTGTACCCCGCGATGGAAGACTTCTTCCTTGACATCGTAATAGGTAAGGGTCCGGCGGCGCGCTCCATCAGGCTGGACATCCCGCGCTTTACTCTGGTAGGTGCTACCACGCGTACGGGGCTGCTTACCGGTCCGTTGCGCGATCGCTTTGGCATCTCGTATCGTCTTGACTACTACTCATGCGACGAGCTGGCTCGTATCGTTGCCCGCTCTGCCTCCATTTTGGGAGTGCAGATAGACGAACAGGGCGCCATGGAGATAGCCTCGCGCTCACGCGGTACGCCACGTCTGGCAAATCGCCTGCTCAAGCGCGTGCGCGACTACGCGCAAGTCAAGGCTGAGGGGTCCATTACCTGGCAGGTTGCTGCCGAGGCCCTTGCGTTCTTTGAGATAGACGAGCTGGGTCTTGACTGGATGGACACCAAGATCCTTGATGCGCTTACCCGCACCTTCCGCGGTCGCCCGGTGGGGCTAACCACCATTGCCTCGGCTGTGGGAGAGGACCCCTCTACGCTTGAGGACGTATACGAGCCCTATTTGTTGCAACAGGGGCTTATCATTCGTACGCCGCAAGGCAGGCAGGCCACGCCTGCTGCCTTCGAGCATCTGGGCGTGGTGCCCCCACCGCAGAAGTAAGACTGCTACACTTGGTCAGACCAAAACAACGAAGGGCCCAGTATGTTGCATCGTGACTACCTGCTCGAGATAATTGCCAAGTTTGTTGATGCCGTAACCGTGGCGTTGCGCGGGGCTCTGCTTGACGGCAGCCCCGAGTCTGCTAGAGACGTAGAGGACAGCGTCGCAGCCCTGCTCGACCTTGATCCGCAGACGGCAATGAACCTCTCACCTGACTCGCTGGTTACCATGATGCTGCTTTCGGGTATGGGAGACTCGCTGGCAAGCTATGTTTCCTACGCGCTTGACCGCGTGGGTGACGCCTACGACGACATGGGCGACAGAGCAAAGGCCGAGCTACGCTGGGACCAGTCGCAGGCTGTGGCCGAGTCGTTTGACTGTGACCCGTCTGCGGTGCCAGAGGAGTTTGCGCAGCTGGAAGCCGAGCTTTCGGCTGCAGAGTAGCCAAACTGCCATACTGCGGTGCACATGCGGTAGCTTACGCACAGACCGGAGGTACGTTTGGCTGTCTTTCTAACAGGTGACACTCATGGTGAGATGGACATGGGCAAGGTTGATTGCTTTGCCCAGGTGGCGGCCGGACTTACGCGAGACGATGCCCTCATTATCTTGGGTGACATTGGTCTTGTGTGGTGCGATCCTCCCTCTGAGGGCGAGACGCGTCGCCTTGACTGGCTAGAGGCGCAGCCTTGGACTACCTTTTTTGTGGATGGCAATCATGAGAACTTTGACATGCTCGATCTGCTGCCGGTAGAAGAAGGCTTTGGCGGACATGTCCAGCGCGTGCGCCCTCATGTGATCAGGCTCATGCGCGGTGAGACCTATCAGATTGGCGGGCATTCATTCTTTGTGGTTGGCGGTGCTCATTCCATAGACAGGCAATGGCGTGTTCCGCACAAGTCGTGGTGGCAGCAAGAGGTACCAGACGAGGCCGAGCGCAAGCGGATTGCTGCGGCAGCACAAGCGGTTGAGTCAGTTGACTATGTACTCACGCACTGTCCAGCTACCGGCCAGTACGAACGCTATCGCAAGCGCTTCCCTAAGTTCTGGGGTCCTTCGGACGAATACACCGATTGGCTCGAGCACAACGTAGAGGGTGCTTTTGCGTACAAGCGTTGGTTCTTTGGTCATCTTCATATGGACTTGCCGTATGACGAGCCGTACACCGTGCTCTACAACCAGGTGCTTGACCTAGACGGCACAGGGATTCTGTGTCCAGACATGTAGCCTTTTCACGGTACCGACCACGCATGGGCCGAGAAGGGTGTGTCGTGGCTCCGCTTCGGCTAAGCGCTCCGCCCTTACGGCACGGCAGCTGCGGACTTTTGTACGAACCCTTCGGGTCTTGACATGCCACTGGCATGTCAAGCAGACAGTCCTCGCTCCCGCCGCGCCGACGGGCGAAACAGCCTCAGAAGGAGCCACGACACACCCTTCCCGGCCCATGCGTGGACCAGTCCTATGATGCGAGTGCACTCCGCTCCTGCCTCAATACCAGTGCAACTACCAGCGCCATGTCGAGCAGCTGGGTCGAGTGCACCTCTATGCGCTGTATGCCCATGCGGTCCATTGCGGCTTGGGCGGCTCCGTTGCGGGCCACTCCACGCTCGACTCCTGGCTCTGTCATACAAAAATGTCGCACCTCAAATAGCAGCTTGTCGTCATGCGACTCGTACCATGCGCGAAGAGGCCATGCGCAGCTTTTAAAAGCGGCTTCCTTTGCTGCAAAGAGCGCTGCCTTGGCATAGAGCGGGTCATCTGCAACATGGGGGATAAGCTCTAGCTCGTGCTCGGTAAAGAGGAGCTTTGCGACGTCGCGCCCGCTTTTGCGTGGGCGGAAGTGTGAGAAGGCGTTGAGGTCGATACCAACTCCCATCAAAGGAGACCCTGGCAGCACGCGTGCCCAGGCACACGCGATGTAGTCTCCCTCGTCCGTGAGGCTCAACAGCAGCTCGGGATGCTTGCTGCCGTCCATGCCCGTTGCAAAGGGCGCCTCGCGCTCGTCGTAAGAGATGGGTACCGTAAATGGGCCCTCGGAGGTAGGCAGCACGATGTTGCCGCTCTCGTGAGCGCCCCACGAGTCCGCGCCCTGCAGCACCACGATGCCGTAGTCGCTACAACCAAGACCGTCAAAGCTCTCACGCGAAAGATCGATGATGGCATCTGATTGTATTTGCTGTAGCTCTGCCATGCCGCCCTCCAAACACACTTATGGTACTCGAGTTGCTTGGCGGATGCAGGGCAAGGTTGCTCAGTGGCCGTTGGGACAATAGGGGGCAGCCCCTTTCTTTTCCATAGGACAGAAAGGGGCTGCCCCCTATTGTCCCGTGCGCTAGTCAAGCCATGCGAAACTATCGGGGCATATGCTAGGGTTTCCTGGCCAAAGTGGAGACGCGATGGCAAAGACGACTGATGAGCCCACGATCTCAGTTGGCGCTAACCCTTGGACTCTCCTGTGTGGAAAGCACGATGCCAACCACCACGATTGCGCCACCCAAAAGCTGCAGCATGCTTATCTCCTCGCCAAGGATCAATGCAGACAGTACTAGTCCAAACACGGGAATCAGGTTGGACAGCGAGGTGGCGGTTGAGGGCTCAAGGTCCTCGAGTCCCCAGTTGTAGAGCACAAAGCCCACCACGGTGCAACCCAGCACCAGGTAGGCGAGCGAGGCCCAAGCAGCGGGGGAAGGGGGCTCGCTTGGTATTCCCTCTACAAGTACAAAGGGAATGAATCCCAGCGCCCCAAAGAACGTCTGCCAGGCGGTGATGACCAGTGCCGAGTAGCGGCCCATGACCAGACGCATTGCAAAGTTGTACAATGCCCAGCAAAGCCCGCCAAACATGAGGATAAGACACCCCAGGGCAACGTTGCTTCCACCCTCGCTGCTCTCTCCCACGGCAAGAATGGCAACGCCCATAAAGGCAAGGACAATACCTATGGTCTTAAGCGGTTGAGGCCGTATCTTGTCAATAAGGCACTCCAGAACCAGCGTCATGGCAGGAAACGAGCCCACGATGAGCGACGAGGTAGATGCGGGTAGCATGGACACGCCGTAGTTCTCGGCAGCAAAGTAGAGCGTGGTTCCCAATATGCCGGTGAGTGCAATCTGCGCCATGCTCTTGGCATCGGGGACTATGAGTTCGCGTGCCAAAAGGCACACGACAAAAAAGGCAACGGTTGCAAGTGTGAAGCGTATGAGCCCTAATGACATGGGTGCCAAGGTATCGTAGCTAAGCTTTGAGGCAATGAGCGAGCCGCTCCAAAGAAGGCATGAGGTAGCGGCGGCAAGAATGCGAATGGTGCGAGAGTTCTTCACGGGCAGTCCTTGGTGTAGAGTCATGGTCTGGCATCTTGAGGGCGTGATGCCGTGAACATGAAGGATACCATCTGTCGAGGGGGCGGGCACGCATGCAGCATGACTTAATCACACGTCCGACCATTGATGATGCACTGAAAACGCTTAAGACGCACTATGGCTATCCAAGTTTCAGGCCTGGGCAAGAGCATGTGATCCAGGCAATACTTGCAGGTCAGGACGTTATGGCCGTGATGCCTACCGGTGCGGGTAAGTCGGTTTGCTACCAGATACCGGCAGCCGTGCTTGGCGGGCTTACGCTGGTGGTCTCACCGCTCATCTCGCTGATGGCCGACCAAGTGCGAGCCCTTAAAGAAGCGGGCATACGAGGGTCGTACTACAACTCTACACTCAAGCCGCGCGTGCGTCCCGAGGTGTTGCGTCGGGCACTTGCGGGTTGGTATGACCTTATGTACGTGGCACCCGAGCGTTTGGGTGATCCGGAGTTTCGTGCCTTTGCCGCCCAGGCCCACGTACCTCTGGTGGCAGTTGACGAGGCCCACTGCGTGAGTCAGTGGGGTAACGACTTTAGGCCGGCCTACCGCGAGATTGCCAGCTTTGTGGACTCGTTGCCACAGCGGCCCTGCGTTGCTGCCCTTACAGCTACGGCAACCAGCCGTGTGCAGACGGATGTGCGTAACCTTTTAGGCCTACGCAACCCGGTGGTCGAGGTGAGTGGCTTTGACCGTCCCAACCTCAAGCTGGCGGCGTTTGAGCTTACGCCCAAGAAGCGCGAGGCATGGACATGCAATTATGTGATGCAGCATCCCCATGACACGGGAATCGTGTATGCCACCACGCGCAAAAAGGTTGACCAGATTGCCGATGAGCTGCAACAGTGTGGGGCACGTGTTGCTGCCTACCATGCGGGTATGAGCGATGCCGAGCGCACAAGTGCCCAAAACGCCTTTGTCAACGACGACGTGCAGGTGATGGTGGCAACCAACGCCTTTGGCATGGGCATTGACAAGAGCAACGTGCGCTATGTGATCAACTGTGGGCTTCCCCAGACGCTGGAGGAGTACTATCAGGAGGCCGGACGTGCCGGTCGCGATGGCGATCCAGCCGAGTGCTACCTGCTTTGGAGCAGGGGAGACATTCGTACCTGTCATTTCTTTATCGATAACACCGAGTTTGCCGAGGGCGTGAGCGAGCGCGAGCGGCAAATTGTGCGAAACAACCGCGAGCACCTGCTTGGCGAGATGATTGGCTATGCCATGAGCAGCAGCTGCCTACGTGCCCGCGTGCTGCGCTACTTTGGGCAACGCATGGTGGTACCCGAGGGTGGATGCGGCGGGTGCTCGGTGTGCACAGGAGAGACAGGGGAGCGCTACCTGCATGTGGAACGCAGTTCTCGCACAAGGGTCGACACGCCAAGCGCCAAGCGAGAGCCGGTGAAGCACAGGCTGTCGCTCGTCAAAGATGCCGATACGATCGACACCGTGTCCTTGGTTTCCAAGACATCTTATGAGAGCTCTGATGAGGAGATGTTCCAGCGCCTGCGCGCGTTGCGCAAGTCCATTGCCGACGATGCCAGCGTGCCACCGTACGTGGTGTTTGCCGACAAGACCCTGCGCGCCATGGTGCGCAGGCGACCGCAGTCCCTCGAGGAGCTGCTTGAGGTTCCCGGTGTTGGCGAGGTGAAGCTGCAGCGCTATGGCCAGGCCTTCCTCGATGAGCTGCAAGGATAGAGCTACTTTTGCTGCTTGTCGCTGTTGAACGGCGGGGGCGGGGTGCCCTTGTTGCTCCACTTGGGCGCGGGCGACATCTCGGACATGATGGGGGTGCCTCGCTCGGGGAGGCTCACCATGATGGGAGCGTCATTGGCCGAGGCAATGTGCACCTGCCGTGCCGCGATCCAGAAGAACACTGCGGTGAGCAAGATGCCAAAGATGAACAGCGGAAGCGACTCCATGTCCAGGCTGAAGTCGTACAGGCCATGGATGACCCAGGGAACAATCAGGGCTAGCCTACGTGCACGAGCAGCCTCCTCCGCGCTTCCGCGTACCTCTTGCCCGCGTGCGACCCCATAGTAGTAACCCATAAAGATGCCACAGGCACAGTGCAGGGGCACCGAAAGGATTCCACGCATGATGGCCGTTGCCAAGGTCTGATAGCCAGCAATGTAGAGGACGTTCTCAAGCGTGGCAAAGCCCAACGCCACCATGGTGCCGTAGACAATGCCGTCAAAGGTGTAGTTGAACTCTGGGTTGTCATGCGTGGTGCGTAGCATGAAGTACTTGCAGGACTCCTCGGCAAGCGGTACGAGTATCAGGTAGGTGAGTGCGGAAAACAGCAGGCCACTGTCTCCTACAATAGAGACAATGCCAATCTCGCCAATCGCCTCGATGATCGATGCCGGAACGCAGCTGAGCATGCCAAGGCCAAAAAGCTTGGCCAACAGGCCGGCGGGCTCCTTCTCAATGCGGTCGTAGGTAAGCACGCGGTAGGCCAAAAGTATTGAAGGAAGGACTGCCAGGAAGAGCAGGATTTGCATAAAGAGACCTTTCGACGTGGCGTGTTGTGTGGTATGGAATCTAGCATAACCCACGATTAATAATAGCTGGTTTGGGACAAAAGGGGGCAGCCCCTTATTGTTCCTGCATTATGGAACAGTAAGGGGCTGCCCCCTTTTGTCC
>JAFWLX010000313.1 GCA_017510875.1 Atopobiaceae bacterium
CTTCTTCTTGGTCATTTTCGACCCCCTTCCGTGCCTTTGGCACAATTGTACGGGGTCTCTCTGTGAACCTCCAATCAGCTGTCTAAGAAACTGGGACCACTATACACCGCGAGCTGGTGGGCATGCAGCCCGGCGACGTGCCGGTGACCTACGCCGACACCACCGCGCTGGAACGCGACTACGGCTTCACGCCGACGATCGGCATCCGCGAGGGCCTGCGTGCCTGTGCGGAGTGGTACCGGGGGTACTACGACTGAGAGAGCGGCAACCTAACGCGACCCCGTCACGAATCCTTTCACAGACCAGTCTCTCGTCAGTGAGGATTCGCAATTGAGCCGGACGCAGCGAAAGCTGCAGTCCGGCTCCGAGGAGAGGTCGCGGAACGATTTCGCGTCCTTACTCGACCACGCGACCTCTTACACACCTCTTACTCCATAGGGTCTACCTGCTGGTTTATGCTCTCAGCACCTCGTCACAACCTCGTACTTCCTCGCAGTCAATGCAGTACGAAGCTATGTCACACCTGTCTAATACCAACCTACGCGCGGCCTATGCGTACGCGAGTCCCCGTACCAGCTCGTCGCGGGACTTGCCCTCACGTCGGGCTCTCGCGTCAATTGCCGACGCCTCGGAGGGCAGCAGGTGCACCGTGAAGGCCACCCCCTCCGAACGAGCCCAGCGACTTGGGTCGGGCGTGCGCTCGTTCCACTCGTCGACGATAGCGTCAATCTCCTCCTGCGAGATTTCCTGCAGCGGATCTACCATCGGGACCTCCCTTCCGAGACCTCCAGAATCGTCTTGTTCGTGGGGGGGTGTCATTGCGTGGACGAGCAGCCACCCATACGGCTTTCGAAGCCCGATGACTTCACATGCTCGGCCTCTCGTATCGTAACCGCCGACAACCATACGGTCGCCCGAAAACGACTCACGTACCGTGTACGCGGCCACGTTCTCCCAAGCTGACACTACGTCGTCATACTCGAGACCGTGCTTGTAGCAGTTGGGGTGAACCACAACATCATCCACAAGACCACCTCCAGTTCACATTCTACTCCATGGTTCATGCTGCGCCGCAATAATACTCGCGAGCATACCGACCGAGACACGGAACCGGCGGGATTGATTGCACGATCGTGCTGTACGACCGCCGTCTACGGCCTCTCGTCATTCCGGCATGCGGCGCGCAAGCTCAACCCCTCTCTTAGCAGCTCATTTGAACGCTTCCGAATCTTGAGCTTGTGCCGACGAAAGTCAATGAGAATGTCGTCATCGGGAAAATTCCGTCATGTAGATAACGGTCCCCCATGACGGACGTCAACACTGTAGTCCGCCGCCGGAGACGGTTGTTGGGCCTGTGGGAGCCATAACGGTCTCCGGGGACGGACGCCAGGGTTGCAGTACGTCAATCGAGACCGTTATTGGGCCGATCGGCTCCGCAACGGTCTCTGGTCACGTACTCCAACCTGACGTCCACCCTCAGGGACGGATACCGCCAAACCAGTACACCTGTTCTATCACACGGCAAAAGATAGACCCTGCGAGGACATCCTCCCAAGGCTGTATGCTCACGCTCCATGGCGCGGGACCCGAGCTGTACAAACTACCTCTTACACACCTCTTACTCAAATGCAGCTACCAGCGCTTTTATAACTCGTGCACCTCTTTCAATGGATACCGCCCCAAGGTACGCCAGCTCGCTCCAACAGGTACATAAAGGCACGCAGCGAGCACGCTACTGTTCGTAGTCCTGCCAGCAGCATGTTGCAGCAGCTGGTCGCAACTCGACAATATAGCCCCTAGGATATATCGTCAAGTTTAGGAGGCGTTATGTGGAAGATCGACTAGGGATACATCGAGGGCTGGCTTGACGCCCAGGACGACGAAACTGTCGCCCTGATCTTCGCGGCACTTGAGGTGCTGGGGCAAAAGGGACCAAGTCTGGGAAGGCCACTCGTCGACACCATCAAGGGCTCGCGGGTCAAAAACACGAAGGAGCTGCGACCGGCGTCAAGCGGCAGCTCCGAGGTACGCGTACTGTTTGCGTTTGATCCGCTCAGGCGCGCCGTCATGCTCCTTGCGGGCGACAAGTCCACGGGAAAGCGCGGCAGGCAGAAGTGGTCAGGATGGTACAAAGAGGCCATCCCCATCGCAGAAAAGACGTGGGAGAAGCACCTAAAGGGATTGGAGGAAACAGATGTCTGAACTGAACGCATACCTCGCCAAGAGAAACATCACCGAGAAGCAGATGGATCAGGCCCGCTCGGCGACGAGAGCCTACATAGACGCATACGCGCTCCGTGAGGCCCGGTCAGAGGGCGGCATGACACAGGTGCAACTAGCCGAGGCAATGGGCGTGTCACAGAACCGCGTATCACGCATGGAGCGGGGCGACCTCTCGGTCATGAGCCTGGACACCATACGCCGCTACGTGGAGGCGCTGGGCGGATCGCTGTCGTTGGTGGCTGACCTGCCTAGCGGCAGGCTCACCTTGCTGTGAGATGAATGCAGCGTACGATACCTGCCGTATCCGCTAGGGGCTACTCAAAAAGCCCTGGCCTTCCGAGCATCCAATCCCTGCGATGCCTACTCGTGCGGTATATCCAGCATATCCAGAAGCCGGATGAAGGTGTCCTGCCCGTCAAGGCAGGTATCCGTCAGCCAGCCCTTTTCACTGCGCCATTCGGACAAACCGCGGTAGTAGAAGTTCTTCTTGCTGTCCTCAATGATAAACGGGATGATGTTGTGCCGCAGGCATTCCTTCAGCGCGACCAGCCGCCCCACTCTGCCGTTTCCGTCCTGGAACGGATGGATATACTCGAATTCCGCGTGGAGCGCAATCACATCGTTTACCGTTACCGTGTCCCTGGCGTTGTAATCCCTCAGAAGGGCTTTCATCCGCTTAGGCACATCCTTGGGTTTGGCCGTCTCCCGTCCACCCACCATATTTGCCCTTCGCTTATAATCGCCAACGGCAAACCAGCTCAGTGTGGAATCCTTCGTATCGTGTTTGAGGATATAGTGCAGATGCTTGATGATTTCCTCGGACAGTTCCTCCTCCGCGGTATCGATCACATAATCAATCGCCCTGAAATGATGGACCGTCTCCAGAATGTCATCCACCGGCACGCCGTCACCCACATCGATCGTATTCGTCTCGAAGATCAGCCTTGTCTGGTCCTCCGTGAGCTTACTGCCCTCGATGTGGTTGGAATTGTAGGTCATCCGCACCTGCAGCTCGTGATACAGGCCGCCTGAAATCTTCGCCTCTTTTTCATCCCTCAGAATCTGCAAAATCGTGTTATCCGACTTTTCCCTGCACAGGTCTCCGGCCTCGCAGCCCAGATAATCCGCAATTTTCTGCATCGTCCTCCTGGACAGCTTCTCACCCTTGGCGATCTTCGCTATCGTGCGGGAGGAGATGCCGATTTCCGAGGTCAGATCCGTCTTGGTGATCCCCTTTTTCTGAAGCTGCTCATACAGGCCGTCATATGAAACCATCTTTTTCGTCCTCCTTCAAAACCTTTACTTATTATACCCTGTTTAAGAGCAAAAGTAAAGGTTTCTCAGGAGTTTTCACGAAAAAGTAAAGGTGGCAGGATTATTCCTCCCACGGAAGCCCCGGCTTACTGTGACGGAGATCGAGGCCACCAAGAGTCTCCTCAATCTCGTCCTTTGTCTCATCGAGAAGCCGAATCGCCTCCATCAGCGCCTCTTGGGAAGTGCTCAGTTCAGCTTGGTCCAAAACAGCCAAGCCTTCGCAAAGGCGTTCCAGAAGTTTTAGCACATCCCCATCGTTCTCTCGTGCAATCCGAGCCAGCTTCGAGCCACCCCTCTATAAGAAAATGCGACCGAAGGCACAGGTGCCCGCGGTCGCTAAAGACGTTAACGTCTTTCACAATGCCATGAGCATAGCCCTATGGTCCAAATGCGCGCAATGGTTCTTGGCCTGATTCTGTTGCACACTCCACCAACAGCGAAACCAGCGGTCGCATTTGTCCCCATCGAATCAGATGAAGAAGCAGCTCATCTTGAGGCCGCAAACATGTCAGTGGGAAACGCGCAGGGCTGCGGGCCCTGAAACAGGGCTCCAGACGTCCGGTTGGGCTGAGGTCATACCGCTCATGCTAGAGATGGACGGCGTAATCTCCAGCCCATGCTTTTACCTCAGCGAATTCTTCGAGCACCGAAATACCGAGTATCAGGACAGGCTCCTCGCGGTCTCCGAAGAGGATGCTTGGACCGAATGGTGCATCTTTTTCTTAGACGCAGTCGCAACTCAGGCAAAGGAGAACCACAGGAAGGCCAACGGAATATACGAGCTATACCAGACGACACTCGAGTTCTTGATGAAAACGGTGCGCACCGACAACGCGGCGAACGTCGCGCCGCACCTGTTCCGAATGGCCATCTTCCCCGCAAGCGTCTTCACAAAGGAGGCCGGACTTAACCAGAGCACTGCCAAAAGAGTCGTAAGGTCCCTTAAGGAGGCGGGGGGTTATCGTCGAGATTGCTGGGTGCACCGGCTACTTAACGTGCGAATAATCATAGCGTGTCTTCCACCATTCTGTATTAGCTACGTACTGGAGCCATACCACCGTCACCATCACATGTCTCGATGAGGCCGCTAACTATGAACACGAACCCCAGTTATTTCGCCTCGCTGACATCGCCGACTTCATCTTGAATAAACAAATGAAGATTGGACCCCCTACTAAGCGAATTCGTGCCCTCCGCGATGTAGGTCCACGAACCTACATAGTCTCCTGGAACTGCAATCTCATTACACATGAACCCAACGAAGCTATCAATGTCATCCTTGTACCGTGAGCTGAACTCTCTCGCAAGCCAAGCCTTTCTCCTGTCGGACACGTACCCAGCCTCATTGCTCAGGGCGTGCTCGAGGTTCCTCGACATGAAGTACACGCTTACCGGAATACGCACATTGCGGTTTGTGACGTATCGCCTGCCTTTGATAACACCCCACAAGCGAGACGACTTCTCCTTGTTCCTAAACCTTGTCCCACCTGCGCTAGCTGTTTCGATGTGGTCGTTTAAGTAGCAAATCGAATCGATTCCCTCACGCTCAACAACTGCGTCATCGGGTATAAAGCAACCATCAGTATCTGCGAGCAGTACAATGCGATCCAAATCTTTCCAACTATAATCTGCGCGCTCTAAGTGCTTGAGCGTCACCGCCCTGATACGATCGTGCATCTTCTCAATATGCATGATGGGATCAACCCCAGCACGCTGCTGTGTCGCACTGAATATGTCTGTACGAAACACGTCAAACACGACCGCTTCGTTTTGAACTAACTTCTCAATCAAGGCACCGAGAGCCGTCTCATCCGACGCGCCCTCTACTATGAAAAGGCAGACCTTCTTCCGAGCCACCCTGCCTCAACCCCTTGCCTGCTGACGCATATCCCTCGCCATCATACCGGCATCGTACAATGCGCCATCGATTCTCAACGGACTTGTCGGCACATACACCTCGTCACCTACGCCACCAAGCCGGATGTCTTTGAGGTACATCTTCCTAAGATTGTTTGAATCACGGACACCGGAAGCCTTTGTATAGCGCCTGTCTGGCTCTACCGTCGTAAACCAGATACTACTGCTTGGCAGCACCTCGAGAGGACGAAGGTTGTGCGCGGTAAACACTAGCTGGCCAAAACCGTGCTCGGCGATGGCCTGGAGAATCTCCCCCAGAAGATACTCGAATACTCCCGAGTCGAGCTCATCGATACCAACAAATGCCGAAGGATTGGTATGCACATCAATAAGCAGGGACACGATGGACAGAATCTTCTGAATGCCCTCTGACTCGTTGCGCAGCGGAACCGAGCTCTCGCCACGCACTGACATCAACTCGATGCTCTCGAGAGTCTCGCCATTGTTGCCCGCCACTTTCCCCAATCGCTTAACCGACACACTCAATCCTGGGACAATCTGCCCGATAACCTTGTTAACGTTATCGAGTGCTCGCTCGAGCTCGTCTACTCTCTGCGCTGGCATCGGATCCTTCGAGTCAATGTCGAGCAACATGAAGTTGTCAACGTAATCGCCTCGTTCTCCCTCGTGGCTGGCTAGCGGCAGGTATCCGAGCGGTAGTACCCCTTGGTGTGTGGTCGGCAACACCGCCATATCCTTCTTGGCAAACTCGCCACAGGAGAATGCGACGCTAAACGACGGTATGAGCACGCGATTAACGGCTTCTGCAGCAGCCTTCGAGATTGCCTTCGTGCCATCATTGAGCATATCGGCACAGAATGAGGCGAAGCCGGGCGAGAAAAGCAGCGACTCCCCCTGCTGAAATACCTTGTCCCTCGTGGCCTCAAGCCTAGAGCTTAGCGTTTTGTCGATGCCCATGAGCGCACGCCAGTGGGTTGATGGGGCGATATCCGTCGCATCGTAGGACCATTGGCCTCTCGCGCTCTCAACCAACTTGGCTAGAGGCTCTGAGATACCTGAAGCGCGTGCTGGCTCAGGCTCGCCTGACGATGCGCCGCCACGCACTTCCCAGGAGAAGACCTCATGCAAACTCTCTCCCGATTCCAAATCCTTGCAGGACAGAGATTCAGAGAGTACCAAGGGAGATTTCCCGGAGCAGGCACCCACCTTAACCGCATATGAGGCGATGTAAGGCATATGCGCTGGACACGTGTCCGATATGCCGAGTATGTAGTCGGAGAGTGCGTCATCATCACCGGCAGCAACGAAGAACTCGACCGAAAGCTCGAAGGCGTCCTGGTCGCACGCAACGTACTCACTCGATTTAATGGGAAGAGGCTCCCCACTCATAAGCGTCTTTAGAATCGAGAGGGCCTGTATGAACGACGTTTTCCCCGACCCGTTCTGACCATACAGGCCGATAACGTCAGCGCCATCGCCTATGTCCTCGACTGAATCCGCGCGGCTTAACAGCACACGTCCCTGCTCAACGTTTTTGAAGTTCTTTAGCTCGAGGGCTCTAATTCTGATCATGGCAGCTACTCTTATCACGTGTATGCATGGGCTGGTTTCAAAAGAATAGCCGATTAGACAGTTTCACAAAAGATTTCGTATTTTTTATTCGATAGAAGGTTCTATCTTGTGAGTATGCGAGCGGACTGGCGGGGTACCCGTCCACAATTGTGACTGGAGTCTTTACCGTTTATGCCAGCCAGCACGGACCGGCAAGCAACCCGCCCACCATCCAGAACGTCGCCGATGATGACGGAAGTTGGTCTTCCCGCCGCCATGATGCCCCTCTCATAACCCAATACAGTACTGGTGTTCGGTCCACAAAGCAAAAAAGAGCGGCCAGAAAGCCCCCAAGCGTCTTCTGACCGCCAGTTCTTTCGTCAGCCACACCATATGTGCGCGCAGCCACAGCCCCCTACCCCTTGAACGCCTCCACCGCCTCCAGGACGATGTCGTCGGCCCTCCGGCAGAGCTCGTCGGTGGGCGCCTCGGCCAGGATGCGGACCAGCGGCTCGGTGCCACTTGCACGCACGAAGCAGCGGCCGTCGCCGCCGAGGAACTCCTCGGCGCGTTATCCGGCCACACCCACAATGAGTCAACGTATTTCTCCCGGCTAAGCTCACTCGGGATGCCACGCCATGACTAAGACGTCATCGCATCCTGACGCACACGGAACCCCATCTCAGTGAACAAGTCGCTGAACGACAAGCTCGGCATACGAGGTGCATAGGCCTGCCAGAGGTTCGCCGCCTCATGAACATAGTGAATCGCCTCGTCACTCGGCAGGAAAACCCTGAGGTAGCCAACCATATCAGCGATAGAGGCTCCGTCGACCGTGGCGCAGTACAGTCTCTCGTCGTGAGCGCATAAGTTTCTGAAGTCCTTGAGGACGTTGCCCGCCCTGAGCAGCATCCTCGGGGGAAAGGAAGCCCTCGAGCTTCGAGTCGCGCTCCGCGTCCTTGGCAACGATGCTGCAGACCTCATTCCGGTCATTTGGCTGCATGAGCTGATAGAAATGGACAACGTTCCCAAATGTGAGGTCGTTTGCCAGCACCCAGAGGGGCACCTTCCCGTATGTCCTCATGTAATGCCTCACGAAGTCTCTTGTACGATCGCTGATGACTAGCTTGCTGTTGAGCATCCTCATGAGGAAGGCGAGATTCTGCCCGTGCAGTGCCGACTTGTCGCCCCTAAACGCCTGCGGTACGAGATAGTCCCCGACGGTGCAGAAGTTTGCCCTCTCCAGATACGCACCATCCTGCGGGTGCCTATGGCTAAACGCATATGCCACTGCAGTACGCATCACCGCCTCAGCGCGCGTAAGGTATTTGAACGTAACAAACCTGAGGTCTCTGTCGAAAAGGAACAGCGAGTATATCCGACTGAACTCCGTTCCCGACTTGAACACGTCCCCGCTACTACTCTGCATCGCTTCACGATTAAGGAACGGTGCCTTGTAGCCGTTCACGATGGCGTAGTAGCTCTCGCGCTCGATTGCCCTAGCGGTCTCCGTATCTGTGATTACGCCGCGAGAGTCCAAGAGCTGTACGAGTTCTTGAACAGTCTTGAATTCCTTGGCCACGACACCCCCCCGTATAATCAGAGAGCCCCCGGTCCAAAAAGGGCCGGAGACTCTCCTTTGTCGCAGGCTCTCGTGGAACACCCACGACTATCTCACTTCGTATATTATTTCCCAAATCGCCACTCTCGCGCAATACCGCTCGCCAGATTCGACAGAAGGCGCCAAGCTCCGGGCTGAACTCTGACCTGCAGGTTCCTCGACATAATGGGTCATACAACTACTAGAGCGAAAAATCCACAGCATATGAAGCCCCCGCCCTTCCGGTTGAAGACCCATCCATGTCCAATTGACCAGAATGCGTCCAGATTATGTCGCGAATAGTGTCCAGAACATGATGGGCAGGTAGCCCCCTTGGCGTACTGCTAGTCATCACAACACGAGCTGGAACTAATGGAGA
>JAFWLX010000314.1 GCA_017510875.1 Atopobiaceae bacterium
AGACAGTCCTCGCTCCCGCCGCGCCGACAGGCGGAGCAGCCTCAGCAGGAGTCCCGAGGGTCGCCGCCCGGCCGCCCCTGAGGGGCTGCGTCCGCCAGGGACCCTTCCGCTGCGGCTCCGATTTATAAGACCTTCCCTACCCAAGCAGCTCGGGAACAAGCTCCTCAAGCGCTACCGCTATGCCATCCTCGTTGTTGGAGAGGGTCACCTTGTTGGCCACAGCTTTGACCTCGTCCACCGCATTGCCCATGGCAACACCAATGCCCGCCCATTCGAGCATGGTGCGATCGTTCTGCGCGTCACCAAAGGCAATGATCTCGCTCTGGTCTATGCCCAGCGCGGCAAAGGTCTCGCGAAGCGCACGGCTCTTGTCCACGCCCAGCGGCGTGAACTCGTAGTAGAACGGCGCGGTAAACATGGCGCTTAGCTCGCCTTCAAAGGGTGCGTACATCTCTTGCCAGTGCTCTTGGAGATAGGCAGGCTCGCCGGCATTGAGAATCTTGTTGATGCCCCAGTCAACCTTAGCCGCAAGGTCTGCCTCCTCGCGCACAAGGAAGCTGTTGTTGTGGCTCTCATACTCAACGATGTACCATGGCTCACCGTCGCGCTCGATGGTGAAGTAGGCGTTGTTGGTAAGCATATATGGACCATAGTCAATGCATGAGGCAACCTCAAAGCTCTTCATGTGCTCGAGCACGCGTCGGCCTTGGTCTACCGACATAGCTTGCTCAAAGTAGATCTCGCCTGTCTGGTAGTTGAGCGACTTGGCGCCGTTAAAGGCCACAAATACGCCGTTGTGCTGCTTCATGTCAAGCACGTCGGCAAACGCATGCAGTCCCACGTCAGCTCGACCGGATGCAAGCACCAAGATGACGCCTTTGTCCTGCACGGCTTTGAGCGCCTCTGCAGTACGAGGGGTGATCTTTTTCTCGTCGTTGGTTAGCGTACCGTCAATGTCGAGCAGTATTGCGCGAATCATGGCAATCCTCTTTTCGCAGGTCATGTGGGTGCGGCTTGAGCCCAGTATAGCCCATGGACCGGACGGCACTCACACCTCAGCCGTTCGCACTAGCCAGCCAACCCGGCAATCACGGAAAAGAGGGCAATCGCAACACCCACGATAGACTCGCCGCCCAGAAGGCCCGAGGCCACCACAATGCCCGTCTCGTCATGGCCCAGCTCGCCTTTGTGCGCATCCTTGCGCGGAGCAAGACGATCATAGGCAAGCTTTGCCAGCGCGCCCAGCGATGCCGAGAACGACAGGTAGAACGGCAGGTACACGCCCAAACCAAGCATCATGGAAGGAAGCCCCAGCCAGTAGAGGGCAATGCCCGCCACAAGGCCCAGCACAAATGACGGCACGCTGGGAATTCCCGAGACCATGGTGGCAACCACCGAAGCCTGTGCTGACACAAACAGCTTTCCCGGACCAAAGGCATCGGTGCCGTAAGCCCTCACCAGAGCCACCATCACAGCCACCGAGACCAGCGTGCCCAGCAGAGCGCCAATGGCCTGGCCAATCCACATCTTCCGCGGGTTGGTACCAATAATCCGACCGGTCTTGAAGTCGCTCATTACGTCTCCGCCAAGACCGCAGGCAACGGCAACCACACCAGCGACAAAGAACAGCTTAACCTGGTCTGACTCGCCAAGGGCAGCTATGGCCAGAAGCACGATGAGGCCAAAGATCTCCATGGGGTCAATGCCTGTCTGCCCCACCGACTGCGCGCTCATGATGGTGGTCACAAAACTAAGCACCACCAGCACCACACAGGCCAGCGGGCTAATGCCCAGGCCAAAGCACACCATAAGGGCAGCAGCGGCCACCATAAGGGCAAGCAGTCCTCCAAAGGCACCGCTTATCTCGGACGTATCGCGCTCCGACGAAGCATTGCTCAGGTAGCTGGCAGCTTTTGGCACGATGTCATGCGCCACTACGCCTATGCCCGACCCCATCATGAGGCCCATGCCCAGACTAGAGACAATACCCTGGGCCACCTCTACGCTCCACAGTCCCAGCGCGCTGCCGCCTACGATAAGGCCAAAGTTGGCAAAGACTGCGCCAGCAATCCAAAACGCAACGGCGGTACCGCCTACCAAAAAGCCCACCGAGAGCATCATGGGCGAATTATAGATGCCAAAGCTCACGCCAGGAATGGGCAGCGTCAGCAACATGGCTGGAATGATGCCCAGCACGTCGCGAGCCGCACTCCAGATGCCTGCCAGAGCCATGGAGCCAAAGAGCCTCTTGGCGGTAACGCCACCGGCCTTGCTGGCCTCAAGCGTCTGCGCCGCAGCCACGCCAATGGGATACTCAAGGTCTGACTCATCTACAAAGCGCCTGCGTATAAGGGCTGTGCACACCAGTCCCAGCAAGGTGCCCGCCAATGCCACCATAAGCATCTGCACCCAGCTTACCTGGTCGGAAAGGCCCAGCATCCAGATGCCGGGGATGGTGAAGGCCAAACCACCTGCCACCATCGAGCCTGCAGACATGATGATCTGCGTAACGTTGGCCTCATTCAGGCTTGTGCGTCCAAACGCACGCAAAAGTACCAGCGAGGTGATGGAGGTAAAGATGGTGGGCCATGGCAGGGCGCCCATCTTGAGTGCGGTGTAGACCGATGAGGCCGTGATTATGACGCAGCCTATGACACCAATGATGATGCCCACTGCGCTCAGGCCTTCACGTCTGTCCAAAGTGCGAGAGTCGGTAGTTTGCATGCCGCGCTCCTCTCTTGAGTTGGAAACACTCCGCAGGGCAGTATTCCCCATTACGGCCATATGTTTTATGTAAGCAGCAAATTGGTAACAGAGTTCTATCTGTTAGACCGAAATTGGCACGCACAGGTACCCAT
>JAFWLX010000315.1 GCA_017510875.1 Atopobiaceae bacterium
GCAGCATTGCCACGGTGGCGCTCTTTCTGTACTGGATGTACTTGTTGGGCCACGTCTTGATAATGGGTGGATTTATCAACTGGTTCCTTGAAGAAAGACGAGAAAAGGCTAGCGGCGAATAGGTGCTCCACGTGCATCCGGGGACCGTCCCCTAATCCACGCTGCGGAGATTGCGGGATGGATTCTCTCTTCCGCAGCGTGGATTAGGGGACGGTCCCCGGATGCACGCGATTTTAGGGCTGGACGAACAAACGCATTACCTAGGCAGTCTTGCCGGCAAGTATAAGGCCGTCACTAAGGACGCTGCGTGCCGTGTCAGCGCCAATCGAGCCAAGAGCGGAAAGAAGCTCGCGCCTGTCGTGCTTGTTGTGCGCGGCATCACGCAGCATGCTTACTTCGCTCACAACGTCTTCCTTAGAGAGGTCGTGGATGTCAATGCCGCGACCGCGCAGCACCTCTGCCGCCTTGATAAGCACGTATACGCCAATCAGCTGCTTGTCGGTAAGCGATTCGAGCCTGCGCTGGTACAAAGAGGCTTTTACGCCGTCGCTGACAAAATCCTCGCCCTTAAGGGAGCATAGGTCTTGCAGTGAGTTTCTCACGTCTTCGGGCAAGAAGCTGGAGTTGATCTTGCGACGCTTGCGCTTTATGTGTATGGCCACCGCAACGGCGGTTCCTGCAACGACAACAGCTGCGGTAGGTATGGCAACAAGCATGAGTTTTGTCTTAAGGCGCATGAGGCCCTCCTTGCGCTTCAACGTTGGACAAAGAGCATAGGCCCTATCAAAAGCTGTGCTTAATCGTAGCACGAATCAGCGTTGCTGCCGCCTGCAGACGGACAGGTGCGATTTTCTAGACAGCTGCCAAAGCTATTTGATAACATTTCGAACATGTGGGCAAGTCATTTGATGTTCCATCATCAGTCCTTCCGAGAGGAGCAAGCATGGAGAACGTAGTAACCGCCATCTTTAAGGTTGAGAGCGAAGCCTATCAGGCCTTCTCCGAGATCAGCAAGCATCCCGTGGGCACCGGCTACACCGTTGCCGAGGCCGCACTGCTCAAGCGCGATCGTGACGCAATTACCGTTGCCGACGCATTTGATGGCGCAGCCGTCACCTCTGACGATACGGCCATGGGCATGCTGGTTGGCTCTCTGGTAGGCATTCTGGGTGGCCCGCTGGGCGTTCTGCTGGGCGCAGGCACCGGTGCTCTTGTGGGCGGCACGTTTGACACGGCCGACGCCGTTGACAGCGTCTCCCTCATGGAGGTCACCGCGGCAAAGCTCTTTGACGGCGATGTTGCCATCGTGGCTCTGGTCCAGGAGGAAGAGCCCGCCTTTGACGCCGCCTTTGCCAAGTATGACACCACCATCATCCGCCACTTTGCCGTGGACGTGATGGACGAGGTCGATCATGCTCGCGAGGCCGAGGCCGAGCTGGCCAAGCAGGCCAAGAACCAGATGCGTGCCGAGCGCAAGGCTGCTAAGAAGGAGAAGCGCGAGAAGCGCAAGGCAGAGCTCAAGAAGCAGTTCGAGGAGCGCGAGGCTCAGCGCAAGGCCAACGAGGCTGCCTTCGAAGAGGCCAGCAAGATCGCCGAGGCCGAGTTTGCCTCCGCCACCAAGGAGATGATGGGCACCGAGTAAGGTGCTGACCTAAAGCACGGGGTAGCCCCTAACGTTACGGCAAAGAGTAGCTGCAGTTACCAGATGCTATGGCGTTAGGGGCTACCTCTATGTCACCCCGCTAGTCTCCAATGTCAGGAACCACGCGTATCTCAAAGCTCCAATCGGGGTACGCCGCCTTGCAGCCGTCCTCAAGCTTTGCCTGTATCTGGTCATAGTTGCCGGCGCCAAACGCCACCACCGCATCAAGGCGCGCCGTACGTGCCTGTGGGTCCACATACAGGCCGCGCAGCTCCTGTACCGCCTCGTTTGACCATACGATACGTCCGATGGTCGAGCGAATCTTGCGCACGGTCTCGTCGCGGGAGATGTCAGGGTAGGGCGTAACGCCGGTGAGCGTCACGCCGCACTTCTTGTATGCGCGCTCTTGAACGGCGCGGGCCACGTGGTCAAACTCGGCAACCGTCATCTGACCGTCAACCGTGACATGAATGCTGCCGTTCAGGCGGTCGGGGCCAAAGTCCATCAGCACCACACCACTGGCAAGGCGCACGCCCTCAACCGAGCGCGCCTCCTTTTCAACCTGATCGGCAATAGTGGAGCTCACGCGCTCTCCCAACAGCTTGGAGATGGTCTCAAGGAGAAGCTCGACGCCGCTCTTGCAGATGAGCAATGAGATGATGGCGGCAAGCCACGACTCAGTCATCACGCCTGTTGTGAGGTAGATGATGCCGGCGGCAAAGGTGGCCACCGAGATGATTCCATCCATCATCGAGTCGGTGCCCGAGGCAACAAGCGAGCCGGATTCCAAGGCCTTTCCCTGCCGCTTGAGGTATTCACCCAAGCCAATCTTTACCAGTGCCGCTATGGCAACAATGGTCAGCGAGACA
>JAFWLX010000316.1 GCA_017510875.1 Atopobiaceae bacterium
CATCGTGCACTGCCTTGAGTCGTCCAACACGGCGAGCAGCCTGTCGCTTCCGTACAGCTGCTCCTTGGGATTGTTTGCCTCAACAATGCCGTCGGTGTACAAGAAGAGCACGTCGCCAGGGTTGAGGTCAAGCTCGTTCACGCGGTAGGAATAGTCATCCAACCAACCCAGGAACACATTCTTGTACATGGAGAGCAGCTCAAAGCTCTGCCCGTTGTGGCTGACGGCGGGAGGATTGTGGCCTGCGTTTGCATAGCACACATGTCCGCTGGTCAAATCGATGACACCCATCCAGGCTGTCACAAACATCTCGGTGTCGTTGCCCTCGCAAAGCTGCGCGTTAACCTGCTCAAAGACGTCGCTTACATCAGAACCGGTTTCTAAAAGGTTCCTAAATGACGTCTTGGCCCTCATCATGAACAGGGCCGCCGGAATTCCCTTTCCGCTTACATCTGCGATAAGAAATGCCAGACGATCGTCGTCAAGCAGGTAGAAATCATAGAAGTCTCCGCCCACCTCGCGTGCAGCGTACATGGCGGCATAGAGGTCAAAGTCGCTGTGATCGGGGAATGCCGGGAACACGCTCTGCAACGCGGACTGCTGGATATCACGTGCATACTGAAGCTCACGGTCTATGCGCGAGGCCTCGGCGTCTATGGCCGAGCGCAAGGCACCAACCGTAGTGTTGATGTCATCAGAAAGCAACGCAAACTCGGTGCTGCCGCGCACGTCAACCTTCACGCCAAGGTTACCGCCGGTAATCTGCGCAAGCCTGCCGTTCACACGCCAAATATCGCGCACTACAATCTGCTCGACAATGGGGTAAATAGCGATAAACACTCCGGCGAAGATGATGATCTCTATAAACGTGATGACCATGATGGTCAGATCACGCGAGAGGTTTCCCTCTTCCGCAGGCAGAAGCGCCACCACGCGAATGTCATCAACGACATCGTACATAGCATAGTAGGTCTTGCCCAAGAACACGGTCTCAAACATCTGCTTTGCCTGCACGTCTTCCAAGTCATTGAGCAGCTCGCCGACAGCCTCGTCGGAATACGTAACGTCAATGCGACTGCCAATGACTGTATTATCCCCTGCAATCACTACAATTTGGCCACTCTGACCCACATGACGGTTTGCCACGGCAGTCCGTATTTTGGCATGAGCGTAGCTTTCATCCTTGGCATCACGCACATCCTGCACGGCATCGTCTATAGAAGTGGCCAAAAGAGCAGCATTGTCATTGTGCGAAAGACTGTTTTCTATGGCTGCCACGGGAAGAAGCGTACAGACAAAGAGGGCCACCACGGCACCAAGCATGCGCAGCTGCACACGTTGCGATATGTCGGGAAGCTCCTGCCTTTTACGCAGACCGTTGCCACTTGCAAGAGAGATGCCTATAGAGGACAGCGCGACAGAGACACCATTGCAAAAGACCATGGGCTTGAGACAGGCGCTTGCCACCAGGTACGCATGGGTTGCGTCGTCAATGTTGGTAAGAAAGATCAAGAGGAGGTGCACAACCTCAACCACCATGCCAATGGCCATGGCAAGCGGCCAACTAGGTTTGCGGCGCGCAAACAGTATCTTGTTGAGCAAGGCCACAAAAAGGCCGGCAAAGATGGTGGCAACGCTGCAGCCAACGCGGGTGAACTCACCTCTGCCCCATAGAGCCGCAAACCAGCGTTCGACACCACCGATTATGCCCGCTATGATGCCCGCAGGGCCACCAAAGTACAGACCGGCAACAATGGGCGCGGCATCGCGCACGTTCATTGTGGCACCGTTGTAATCGATGCCCATCTCGGTACCAAAGATGGCAATAGCACCAAAGATGAGCCCGCACACTATCTGCCAGAACCAGTACCCCTTCTCACCGAGCTTGGTCCTGTAAATCAAAAGAGTAAGCACCACGCTGGCCACTACGGGCAGCAGCGTGGCTAGGGCAAACTGTATGATAACGGCAGGGTTCACAACATAAGGCCCGCGATAAAACCGTTAGCGAACGATGGTGAGCACCTCTGCTAGGCCAGTCATGTCAAATACCTCGTACACGTCATCGTTGGGTGACATGAGCGTCATGGTGCCACCGCGCGTGGTCATCATCTTTTGCGTGGAAACCAGCACACGCAGGCCCGCCGAAGAGATGTAGTCAAGCTCGGACAAGTTGATCTCAAGCTCCATGATGTTTGCGTCAAGGCCTTCAATGGCTGCGTCAAGCTCGGGGGCTGTTTGCACCGTAAGCTTGCCCACTGGAGTCACTACTGCCTTGGTGCCATCGACATCGATCCTAATTTCCATTATGTCCTCCTCGTAAATGCCGCCATCCCTAAGGAATGACCTGCTTGCTACATTAGTTCTGAAGAGAGGGCCTCTATGATCCTCAGTACAAAGGGGCCCCGATTGTCTAGACCACGCTTGTGGCGTAACACCTGAAGGGCTATTGCCGAACCAAGCATCACGAGAACCAAAATGTTCTCAATCGCATACGCTTTTGCCTCTCGGTCAATTGCTTTCATGGATACTCCTCACAAGTGGACAGACTTACTAATCGTACCCTATTCGTCCGTGTTTTGAGCTCTGTCTTTGGCAAGAGGGCTACCCCGCCACACCTTTTTGAAGGTAAGAATGTTGCGACCGTCCTCATGTCTGTACGTTATGTCGTCCACACTTTTTTTGGCCATGAAGATGCCAAGCCCTCCAATGCGAGCGTCCATGATAGACCCCGGACGCGTGGGATCCTCTCGTGTGAGGGGATTGAAGGGAATGCCTTCGTCCACCAGCTCTACAACCAAGACGTAGGGCATGGGAAAGCTAAACGAGACCTTGCAGGTGCCCGGCTCACCCTTGCTGGCATAGGCATAGTTGCAGACGTTGACAAACAGCTCTTCCAAAGCAATTGAAACCTGGTTGAGCACCGAGGTGGGACACGCCCTCTTTTTCAACTCGTCAGTAATCATGCTTATGACGGAGTCAAGCTTGTCGAGTGCTGCGGTAACCGTCAAGGAGCCTGATGCCATTGACGTCTCTGCTTCCTCTTCAATGTGCGTACTCAACGTAGCGCCTCCTAGGCTTCACTTGTAGGTACTCTGTCATTGTGCCACAACCTAGACCGCCTGCGAGGAGCACTTTGGACTTTTGCTGGTATCATGCGATATGTGCGCCACTTTTACGGCCTGGTTAGCACCGGAGTAGCGCACGAACGGGCAATCATCCGTCTTAGAGGTGAACATGGCAACTAACCGCAAGGTCCTTCATGCACGCGTGCGACACGGAGGTCAGCAGGACAACCTAAGCTTTGAAGTCCTTTACAGGGAAAGCTACCCTTTGGTGTACAACTACGTTCGCTATCAGATGCTTGACGATTCTTTGGCCCAAGACATTGTGTCCGAAGCCTTTCTGAAGGCGGCGCGTGCGTTTACACGCTTTGACCCTCAGCGTGCCAAGTTTTCTACTTGGGTCATTACCATCGCAAAGAATTGCATGAGGGACTACTACGGCAGGCAACGGTCAACAGTATCGCTTGATGACGAGGGTGTGGAGCCGCTGGTCGAGCCCACCTACGACACCCATCCCGAGCTTGATGACACCGGGCAGAGGCTTAGCAAGGCACTGGCCACGCTCTCAGAGGCTGACCGCGAGCTTGTGTTTCTCAAATACTATCAGAGGATGAAGAACCGAGACATAGCCAAGGCGACGGGCATGAACGAGTCTACGGTCTCGACTAAGCTCTCGCGGGCAATTGCGCGTTTGCGCGACATCCTCGTGGAGGAGCCATAGTCTTGCGAGCTAGTGCAATCGGCAGAAAACTTTGAGACAAACGCGAACAAAGGTCGTATAAGAAGCAAGCCAAGAGATGAGCAGGCCAGAGACGACCGAAAGAAGACTGCGATGAACGATAAGATGACACAAGCACTGTTCCACGATTTCTCTGTGGGAACCGAGGCATTTAGGGATGACCTGCTTGAGCGTTGCCTCGCCGAGCTGGGCAGCGAGAACAAGACCTCTGGTTGGAGCCTTGTAAACGAGACCCGCGAGCTTGACGACAACGAGCTTGAGCTCCTTGCCGCCGCAGGCGATCCAAGCCTCTTCAACTTCAACGACAACAAGTAGGCACAGGCACCGGGGCTGTAACGGAAGGGCCCTCGGGAGACCCATCCCCTCACGGGCCAGCCGGACGGCGACCCTCGGGACTCCTTCTGAGGCTGCTCCGCCCGTCGACGCGGCGCTTAGCGAGGACTGTTTGAGCTTCCTTCGAGGCGTAGCCTCGAAGGAAGCGAGTTCCGCAGCTGCCGCGTCGTAAGGGCGGAGCGTGAGCCGAAGCGGAGTCTCCGAGGGTCGCCGTCCGGCTGGCCCGTGAGGGGATGGGTCTCCCGAGGGCCCTTCCGTTACAGCCCCAGAACAAAACGCTAGTGACCGTAGGCAAGCAGCTCGCTGATGGTCACCATCTGGTATCCCTGAGCCACAAGCTCGGGAACGGCACGTGAGAGTGCCTCGACCGTCTGCTCGCGCGGTCCTCCTCCGTCGTGCATCAGGATTACCTGCCCTGGCTGTACGCTCATGATGCGCTCATAGATAGCATCTGCTCCGGGACGGCGCCAGTCCTCGGTGTCAACATCCCAGCCAATCTCGGCATCAACATAGGGCTCAAGCGTAGAGATGATGTCACCATAGTAGTTGCCGCCCGGTGCACGGAGGATATGGGCCGGTTCGGCGCCAAGCGCCTCGCGGATAGCAGCATATCCCTGCTCGATCTCGGCAACCTGCTCGTCGGACGACATGTAGGTGAGGTTCACGCCCTGGCCGCTTCCACGTGCATGGTCCCAGCTATGCGTACAAACCTGGCACCCCATGGCATTGGCACGTTGCACCGAGGGCAGGTGGTCGGCAATCTGCTCGCCAATGGTAAAGAACGTTGCTCGAGCTCCGTTGGCCTCAAGGATGTCCAGAATCTGATCAGTTGTCTCGGGCCAAGGGCCATCATCAAACGTGAGGGCAATTACGCGATCTTCGCCAACATTTGCCGTGTAGATGTGATAACCAGAATCAATGGGTGCCTGCACCTGCTCGGTCAGCACCACACCCGATACGTCGCCGGTGCGTACGGCGTTGATGCCGTCCTGGCCCTTCTCGTATACGTGCAACGACCCAGCCCAATAGCCATTTGCGCTGGTGTCAGACTCATTCTGGCCATGTGGAACCACCTCTTGGGTCTCGGTATAGGTCTCGGTGACATCGGTACCGTTGCTTATCTCAACCACGTCGTCCTTGCTAAGCTTGGCTGCGGCATCAGTGGTAGGCGTACCGTTGATTGTTGCCGTAAAGGGCGTGCCGCCCCCCTCAACGCAAAGGTTTCCATCAATGGCAAGCAGGTTGCCCGGCACAACGCTCACGTCTCCCGCCTCGAGCACGTCACCAATGGTGGTATTGCGCTTGACCGTGGTCTCGGTGCCGTTGATGGTCACCTTGTAGAACGGTGGGAAGAGAAAGAAATAGGCCGCTCCTCCCAACACTGCCGCCAACAAAACAGCCAGCACGATAAAGGCCCCGCATCCGCGACGTTTGCGCGGCTGGTAGTCGCTATAGTCTACCTGTGCCTGGGGCACGTACTCTTCCTGCGCCTGAGATGGCCATTCTGCCTCTTGTGGCGCTGCTCCATGTTTTCCCGCCATTGCTATCCCTTCGATTGGCACTTTTGCTGCATTATGCCCATGCATGCTCACCTGCTATTCGGCATCTTCTGGTTTTGCCACAACTCCCTTTGCAAGTTTTGCCGCATCCGATTCCTTTGACGATGCTGTCTGCGAGCTCTTGGCGCTAAACACCCTGCTCAGAACTGAGAGCAGGGCCCGCTTCTGGTCCTTGTCCGAGCCCAAGCCCGCCAATGCTCCCACAACCTCGGTTCCACCACCAATGAGCTCTTTGGACAGACGCGACTCAAGGAAGCCCTTGACCCACTCCACGTCATCAAGGGTCTTGTCGCCCTGATAGATATGCTCAAATGCGCGCATGGTGCCCTCGCCCATGGCGGCCACGATGCTGCCCGCAATGGCGGCGTTAAGCACGCTTGCCGCAAGGTTTATGCCGGGAATGGCCTTAAGCGCGCTGATGGCCGCCTTAGCCGCCGTACTCACGGTACCCACCTCAAGAATGGTGCTCAACAGCTGGCGCGAGGCGCTTCCCTTGCCTATGCCATAGAGCGTAGCCAACGCGTTTATCTCGGCGGTCTCTATGGGCGTGAGGATGAGGGCATCAGAGATGGGGATGGGTACGGCACCCACCGTAATAGCCGCCGCCGTAGAGGCGGCAACTATGCTTCTGGCCACCGAGCGGCGGCGCTTGAGCGTGAACTCGGCGATATCGGCACCTGCAGCACGCACGCCCTCGGGCATGGCATCGTTAGTGGCGGCAATGAGCTCGGGGATACCCGTTGGCGCGGCAAAGCTTGTGCTGTTTAGCTGGTAGGTTGCTGCCACCACAGGAATCACAGCACGCACGTTTTCGCGCAAGCGACGGCGATGCGCGCACGCCTCTTGCACCAGCGCCACGTTCTCATCGCGCTCGAGTGACGAATACGACTTGGTGATGACCACGATTATGGGTATATGACGCCAGAGCGCTGTGGCGCTGGCAAGCCTACTGATCTGCTCTCGTATGAGCTTGCGTGACTTGCCCTCAACGCAGAACCAGATGACATGAATGTCGTTGTTCTCGTCTCCATCAAGGGCGTTGTCCTGAGACCAACGCTTGATTGAGGACGCCGTCTTGCGGCGTGCCAGCAACGGTCCCCCAAGGTCTCCCGCATCTATCACCCTAAACGGCACCGACAGGCTCTCGTACACCGCAAGCTGGTTCCGATTTCCCTCATAAGACACCGTGACATTTGACCCCAGCACCGTTTGGATGAGGGTCGACTTGCCCACACCGGCGCTACCGATAACGAGCACGTTGCCATAGTCCATGGCACACCTCCAATCTTCCTCTCTATCGTAGCGCTAAGTTGTGGCAAGGAGCCGATGAGGTTTTTAGCCCAGCAAGTCCACGTTATCGGTGCATGTCCAAGGATGCATGCAGGGAACGGCACCGATAATGATTGTCTTCGGTGGTTACCATGCACCGATAAAAGCACAACGCCATTTGACTACACCCAAAACCACCGACAACGTGAGACCAAGGGTCCAAGTTGACGCAAAACGCACCGATAAAACCAATTATCGGCGCGTTTGACATACGGCTTGTTGCCTGCAGGCATTATGAGGCCTCGAGCACCGCCTTTAGGAAGCCTTTGGTGCGTTCGCTCTGCGGATTGCCAAAGACGTCGTCAGGTTTGCCCTCTTCCTCAATGATGCCCTGGTCAATAAATAGCACGCGGTCAGAGACCTGGCGGGCAAAGCCCATCTCGTGGGTTACCACCACCATGGTCATGCCTTCCGCGGCAAGCTGACGCATGACGTCAAGAACCTCTCCTACCATCTCGGGGTCGAGGGCCGAGGTAGGCTCGTCAAACAGCATGAGCCCGGGCTTCATGGCAAGGGCGCGGGCAATGGCCACACGTTGCTTCTGACCACCCGAGAGGCTTCGCGGCATGGCGTCGGCCTTGTCAGCAAGACCCACGCGCCCAAGCAGCTCCATAGCGGTCTTGTTGGCCTCCTCCTTGCCCATCTTCTTGCGCAGCACGGGCGCTATAGTGATGTTCTCCAAGACCGAAAGGTGCGGAAACAGGTTGAACTGCTGAAACACCATACCCACGTCTTCGCGCAGCTCATCGATGTTCTTGGCATTCTCATCCATGATGTGGCCGTCAACCTTGATGGTTCCCGACGTAGGCTGCTCAAGACAGTTGATGCAGCGCAAGAAGGTTGATTTGCCCGATCCAGACGGGCCGATGACGCATACCACCTCGCCGGTTTCTACGTCGCAGTCAATGCCTCGCAAGACCTCATGGTCCCCAAACGACTTGTGAAGGTCGCGAATCTCTACTTTAATCAAGGGACACCTTCCTCTCTACCACGCGTGCAAGCATGGTGAGCAGATAGATCACGGCAAAGTACAAGAGGCCTACCATAATCCAGACCTCAAAGGCACGGTAGGTGCGAGCGATGATGGTCTGGCCCATGCGTGTAAGCTCGGCAAGGCCAATGACGCAGATAATTGAGGTGTCCTTGATGGTAATGCACCACTGGTTGACGACCGAGGGAATGCAGATGCGAATGGCTTGCGGGATGATGATGCGCCAGGTAGTCTGACTTGCCGAGAGGCCCAAGCTTCGCGCAGCCTCGCGTTGCCCAGGATCCACCGCCTGAATACCACCGCGGAAGATCTCGGACATGTAACCACCAGCATTAAGCGAAAGCGCGATGACGCCTGCAGTGAAGGCGCTCATGCGAATGCCCAAGACGCCCGTGATGCCAAAGTAGATGAAGAAGGCCTGCACCAAAAGCGGCGTTCCGCGAATGATAGCCACAAAGGCCCGGTTGATAAACCTGAAGATGGGATTCTTGGACATGCCCATCAGTGAGGCGACGATACCTATGACCATGGCTATGGCCAGCGAGACCGCGGCAAGCTCGAGCGTCAGCTTCAAGCCTTGAAGCAACAGCGGCAACGACTCGCGGAACAAATCGATAAAGCCCATGGACAAACCCTTCATTCATGCGCGAATCACAAGAAAACAGTGCCATCGC
>JAFWLX010000317.1 GCA_017510875.1 Atopobiaceae bacterium
TCCTCCAAAGTGATAGGCGCTATAGGTGCAAGATTAGTCGGTGATGATGGCGTAGATGTCATCGGCACGCAGCAGCAGGTAATCTTCGCCGTCAACCTTGACCTCGTTGCCACCAAACTTGCCGTAATACACCTGGTCGCCTACCTTGACGTCGATGGCAATGCGCTCACCCTTGTCATTGAGCTTGCCAGCACCAACGGCCACAACCTCACCCTTCTGCGGCTTCTCTTGGGCACCAGAGGAAATGTACAGACCGGTTGAGGTCTTCTCCTCCTTGGGGGCGGGCTTTACAAGGACGCGATCGCCCAACGGCTTAAGAGTCATACTCAAGGACCTCCTTCTTTTGCACCATATGGCACATAGCTTTGCGACGGGACTGCCGTCACGTATCCAACGCAAAGAACTATACCCACTCTGCGCGCTGGAATTCACGAGAATGAAAATCTTCAAAGACACACTTAGATTTTATGCAGGAGAGCGAATGAAGTAGACGTCCCCGTGCCGGCTCTGGGCCTGCGTCCGCTCAGAGCCCGCCTACATTGGGTTAGAAAAGGCGTCGTGTTTGACAATCGGCTATCAAAGAACCCCGTACCTCCGACCGGGAGGCACGGGGCGATACTAGGTGAGGGCCTGCTAGCCCCTGGGCACGAACTCCCTGTCGCATGGTATCAAGCACACATGTTAAATACCGTGTGGTAGCACGCGCACAGGGGAGCCAAAGTTGTCTTAGGAGCTTGCCTTTGGGGTCCACTCGAATTTCTCAAAATGCGGGTTCTCAAGGCTGTTGATCTTCCACTCCTTGTCTTCCTTGATCATCTTGATATCGATGGTGCCCTTCACGCTGTCCTCGTAGCTGAACCCAACCACGCAGCGGGCGGATTCTTTGCCTTTTAGCATGTCGACTACTTCATACTCAAAGTCGCCCATTTTGGCAATCAGCAAATCTGTCGGATTGCCCCCCTACAAGCATGGTGGACAGATTGCCAATTGATTCGATATTGTCGATTGTCCTAAGCGCGTTTTCGGTCAGGTGCTTCTTAAGGCCTCTGAGCTCCTCATCCTTTACATCCGAGTATGCCTCGTTGAGGGCAGAAAGCCTCGTTGGTGAAGTCAAGCTCTATCTTGGAAGTCTTCTCGAGCTCCAAAATCAGGCTTTTGACGTCGATTCCCCCAAATTGTTCCTGACACAGGTATCGAGTATGCTCTCAAGGAGCGCGAAGTCGCGTGCAACTGTATCCACAACGCCGGGTCGTCTTACCTTTACTGCCACGACGGTACCGTCATGAAGCTCTGCACGATGAACCTGCATGTAATGGAAGCCAATCACCAGAACAAAGATAGCAACGCTATAGAAGAACGTGAAGGCCAAGAAGGAGTCAGAGACCTTCCTTACGCCCCTTCCTTCTCCATCGCCTGAACCGATCCCACCAAGCATACCAGCGATGTTGCCGATGGCGGACTTGATGGTCTCCATAAAGGCCGCGCCGTCTTTGCTGCCGAGGAAGCCGATTATCACGGGAATGAGGTCGCCGACTGTCTTGTTGCTGCCCAGCAGTTGGGAGATTACCGGAAGGATGCTCCCTATAAGGTCAACTCCCTGCTGAGCTTTACCCTTAAGAACGGCCAGAGCCGCTTCCTTCACAGCGGGATCGGCGGAGTTGATGAGCTCGAGAATTTCCTCGCTTTTCATGGCAGTGGCTGCCGCCTCCTCTACAGGATCTTCTGGGGTACCTTCCTCCACAGCGTCAAGCGGCAGCGAGTCGAAGTCCGTCCCAGTCGCCTTTGCGATGGCCGACGACCCCAAGGCCGCCCTCGCGAGCCTGATAGTAAGTGCGGCGAGCAGCCAGGCCGACGATGACCCCAAGGCCGCCCTCGCGAACCTGCTCATAAGCGCGCTGGGCGGCCCGAAGGACGAAAGCTAAGCTTATAGCCTACAACCTATCGCAAGGCGCAGAAATTGCTGATAGACGGGTCGGAGATACGTCGCTCCGACCCGTTTTGTTGACAAACTCCTGACAGCGCGCTATCCCACTTCGACCAGGCTATAGCTGCGGTTGCCCAACCCAAGCTTCTCTGCACACTCGATTGTATGCTCACCATTGAGCGTCTCGATGCGACTGATAAGATCGAGAGAGTCATCGGTAGAGTCGTACACCATATCTATGCAGGCCTGATCAACAGCCACCGGATCGGTGCTGGCCAGAATGCCCACATCAGCCATCTTAGGAGCAGCGGGAGTGCCCGTGCAGTCGCAGTCCACCGAGAGGTTGTTCATCACGTTGATGTAGACCATCTTGTCACCCATGACATCCATGATGCTCTTGCAGGCGTCAGCCATGCACTCCTGGAAAAGCGCAGTGTCAGTGTCAATCCATTCGCTATCGCTGCCACCGGCATTGTGGATGCGGTACTTGCCCGGCGCACTGGCCATACCTATTGAGACGTTCTTGAGCGCTCCGCCAAAGCCCGCCATCTGGTGCCCCTTGAAGTGCGAGAGCACCAAGAAGCCGTCGTAGTCGGAAAAGTGCGAGCCCACAAGGTTCTCGGTAAGGTGAAAGCCGCCCACAACCGGCAGGCCAATCGAGCCATCTTCGTCCATAATCTGGAAGTCGGCAATATTAGAGTAGCCGTGCTCGGCCGCCACCTCGTAGTGGCTCTTGGTGTTGTCGCGCGGCCCCTCGTAGGCCGTGTTGCACTCGACGATGGTGCCATTAACAGCATGCACAAGGTCAGCGATGAGATTGGAGTCGAGGTGATTGCTGCCTGGCTCGCCCGTAGAGAGCTTGACGCCAATCTTAGATCCAACGAGCCCTGTGCCCAGTGCGTCATAGATAGCCAGAAGCGTCTGTGGGTTGATGTCGTGGGTGAAATAGACCGTAGACCCCTCGCCAGCGTGGTTGGCGTGATTGGCTGGCGCAATCTCTCCGTACACCGCTGCCTCAGGATCAACAAGCACCTTACGGCCGTCGGACAAGGTGGAGAGGGCGCTGTCCTGCTCCTTGCTGCAGGCAACCAAGCCTCCAGCCGCAGCCACAACCAGCGCGCTTGCCTGCAAAAAAGTCCTACGGGTCATATGCGACACATGCATAGCGTTCTCCCATCAAAGCTAAAGCAATCAAAGGTATCTGCTGTGGAATTATAGAGCACCCGTCATGATCTTCCCGGGGGCAGTGACGCAGCGTGTTCCGGGAAGGACACGACATGTCGCCAAGTACTGGTATACCATGGTAGGCATGTCACCCCACAAAGGCTAGGAGGCTCCCATGCAGGATGGATTTGTTAAGGTTGCTGCCCGCACCCCCGAGGTTCGCGTTGCCGATGTGGACTACAACGTGGAGCGCTGTGTGGACGCAGCGTGCGAGGCCGTGGACCGGGAGGGCGCCAAAATCGTCGTCTTTCCCGAGCTGTGCATTACGGGCTACACCTGCGAGGATCTCTTTTGGCAGGACGCCTTGCTCGATGCCGCCCAACAGGGGCTCTTCTCCTTTGCCGACCAGACGGCCAACCTCGATGCGCTGCTGTTTGTGGGTGTGCCTTGGCGTGTGAATGGCAAGCTGTACAACTGCGCGGCGGCCCTGTGCGCGGGTGAGGTGCTGGCGCTCATCCCCAAGACCTTCGTGCCCAACTACAACGAGTTCTATGAGATGCGCCACTTTACTCCCGCCCCGCAAGGATGCATTTGCATAGACATGGGACAGGAGGAGCTGGTTCCCTTTGGCACCGACATCCTGCTTCGTTGCTCCAGCATGCCCGATTTGGTGGTCGCCGCCGAGATATGCGAGGACCTCTGGACGCCCAAGCCGCCCTCCATTGCACATGCGCTAGCGGGCGCCACGGTCATCGTCAACCTCTCGGCCTCCAACGCCATTGTGGGCAAGGCTGCCTACCGTCGCGACTTGGTTGTGGGCCAAAGCGCGCGCCTGCTTTGCGGCTACGTGTACACCAGCGCAGGATACGGCGAGTCCACCACCGATGTAGTCTATGCCGGTCATGACATGATTGCCGAGAACGGTCGCCTGCTTGCAGAGTCTGCACCCTTTGGTCCCGGGTTTGCCACGAGCGAAATCGATGTGGCCGGGCTGGTGGGCGAACGCCTGCGCATGTCCACGTTCCAGGTTGCTGCAGCCGCATCGTTGGCCGAGCACCTCGAGGTGTCCTTTGCGCTGGGCCGCGAAGAGACCAAGCTCACACGTCGTATAAGTCCGCACCCCTTTGTGCCCGCCGACGATGAAAAGCGCAACGCCCGCTGCGAGGACGTGTTTTCCATCCAGGCATACGGACTGGCAAAGCGCCTGGACCATACGCGCTGCACTTGCGCGGTCATTGGCGTGTCGGGCGGTCTGGACTCCACGCTCGCGCTGCTGGTGACCGTTCGCGCCTTTGATCTGCTGGGACTCGATCGCCAGGGCATCATCGCAGTGACCATGCCCGGCTTTGGGACCACCGAGCGCACGCGTGGCAACGCCACGACCCTCTCCGATGCGTTGGGTGTGCAGCTGCGAGAGATAAGCATTGCGGCAGCCGTGCGCCAACACTTTGCTGACATCGGTCACGACGAGAACGTGCACGATGTGACCTACGAGAACTGCCAGGCGCGCGAGCGCACGCAGATCATCATGGACATCGCCAACCAGGAGGGTGGCATGGTCATTGGCACCGGTGATCTCTCCGAGCTGGCACTGGGATGGGCTACCTATAACGGCGACCACATGAGCATGTATGGTGTCAACAGTGGCGTGCCCAAGACACTCGTACGCCATCTGGTTCGCTATGTGGCCGACACCTGCGAAAACGACGCCGAGGCCGATATCCTCTACGACGTGCTGGACACGCCCGTCTCGCCCGAGCTGCTGCCCGCCAACGAGGACGGTACTATCGCGCAGCAGACCGAGGACCTCGTGGGCCCCTACGAGCTGCATGATTTCTTCCTGTATCAGGTGTTGCGTCGAGGGGCCACGCCGCGCAAGGTATACCGCCTAGCCTGCTACGCGCTGGGCGACACCTACGATGACGCAACGATCCTCTCGTGGCTCAAGGTATTCTACCGGCGCTTCTTCTCACAGCAGTTCAAACGCAGCTGTCTACCCGACGGTCCCAAGGTGGGCTCGGTGGCCGTGAGCCCACGCGGCGACCTGCGTATGCCCAGCGATGCTGTCAGCCGCCTGTGGCTTAAGGAGCTGGAGGAGCTGTAGCACTTAGGTGACACTTTGGGGACAGGCACCATGTGACAA
>JAFWLX010000318.1 GCA_017510875.1 Atopobiaceae bacterium
AACTCTGGGAGGCGCTTTGTGAGCTGCCCATAGGGGGCGTTCTCCTGAAGGACGTGCACTTCGTGGACCCAGAACAGGTTCGAGAGCTTACGGATGGGTTACAGCAGTGCTCTCAATATGGCTGCGGTCTTCCAATGCTCATCTCTGTTGACGAGGAAGGCGGAACCGTCGTCCGCGTTTCGGACAAGGCCGCCTTCGGCGTGGAAGACCCAGGCAGCATGCGCTATCTCGGAGAGACCGGAAACGTGGAGCTGGCTGAATCTGAAGCCTTTCGTGTGGGCAGCTACCTCCGTGATCTTGGCGTGAACCTGGATTATGCTCCCGTTGCCGACGTGACTAATGATACGACCAGCTTCGTGTATAAGCGATCATTTGGCGGGGATGCTGACCTCGTTGCTGATATGGTTGCTGCCCAGGTACGAGGGTTTAACGCTTCGGGAACGCTCTGCTCGCCTAAGCACTTCCCAGGGATCGGGGAGGCAAAGGGCGACAGCCATGTCGAGAGCATCTATCTTGACAAGAGTCTCGATGAGCTGTGGTCCCATGAGCTGAAGCCGTTTGCCGCTGCGGTAGAGGCTGGCGCTCCGCTTGTCATGGTGGGACACATGACATGCAATGCGCTTGATGCTTCGCGGCCAGCTTGCCTGAGTCATGCGGTGGTGACGGACGTGCTGCGAGATGGGCTTGGTTTTGACGGCGTCGTCATCACGGATAGTTTGGGAATGGCTGCCGTAAATGAGCTCTACAGCCCATATGAGGTAGGCGTCCTTGCTCTTGAGGCTGGCTGCGACATCCTGCTTTGTCCGGTTGATTGGCGTGCGTGCGTCGAGGGCATCATGGACGCCGTACAATCTGGTCGTCTGAGCGAAGAGCGTATTGACGAATCGGTCGAAAGAATCGTGCGCATGAAGCTGACGCTGGGGTCCTAGCGATTCGCATGAGCTTGCATCCCTGTGGGCAACGTAATGCTCACTCCCTATGCTTGCTGCTACATATTTCGCGTCGAATGCTCAAGACTCTGGCGTAAACACTACCGAAAGGGGATGAACAGATGGCTGTGGCTGCCTGTGGGGTGTATGAGGCCTCGTGGCTTGCGCGTCTACATGCTGCTTCGGCTCAGGCTCTCTACCTTCACCTCCCTTTCTGTGTACGTAAATGCGCCTATTGTGACTTCACCTCATTTGCGACAGGCAGGGACGACCCAGCTATGGAGACGTATACCTCGTCATTGGAGCAAGAGGTGACGATGGCGAGCAATGCAAGGCTTCTTGAGTGCTGCGAGACGGCTTACTTGGGCGGAGGCACACCCACGATGCTTGGACCTAAGTTGCTCGCCCGTCTCGTCTCCCTTGTTCTAGAGGCAGCGCCGCGGATCAATGAGCTAACCGTAGAGGCAAACCCTGATTCACTCTCTGACGAAACGCTTGCGGCGCTGGTGGATGCAGGGACAACGCGCGTCTCCATCGGGGTGCAGAACTTTGACGATGCCGAGCTTCGGGCGCTCGGGAGGGTTCACGATGCGCAGACCGCGCGAGACCGCGTCGCGGCATCAGTTTCGAGCGGACTTGACGTCTCCCTTGACCTCATGTGCGCCACGCCCCTTCAGACGGAGGAGAGCTGGAAACGCTCCCTTGAACAGGCGATCTCGCTTGGTGTATGTCATGTGAGCGTGTATCCGTTGCAGATTGAAGAGGGCACCCCGCTTGCAAAAACGCTAGGGGAGGAGGAACCCGACTGGAATGCCCCCGAGGTCCAGGCTTCGCGGATGGAGCTTGCAGCAGAGATGCTTGCCGAGGCGGGGTTTGCTCGCTACGAGGTCGCAAGCTATGCGCTCCCCGGGAAGGCATGCCGCCACAATCAAGCGTACTGGAACGGCCATCCCTACCTCGGGCTGGGTGTCTCGGCCGCATCGATGCTGACACGGGAAGGGTATGGTCGGATGCGGAATGCTTGGCCAGGTCTCCCCTCGATACCGAGCGATATCTCGCGCATACGAATGACCTGTGAGGCTGCCAACAAGCCTTTCTCGCCTAAGGATGGACTGCCCAGTCAACAGCTCGAGCTCGAACTGCTAACCGAAGGACAAGCTGCAGCAGAGGACCTGATGCTTGGCATGAGACGTACCGCGGGGATTGATTCCGGTCTCATCGCGATTGCTGGGCGAGTGCTGGGGGAGGATCGTGTCAACGAGTCAATTGACACTCTCGTTGACCGTGGGCTTGCAACGTGGCGCGACGGTCGCCTTGTCCCGACACACGAAGGATGGCTTCTGGGAAATGAGCTCTATGGCGCGCTTTGGGAGCTTTCCGAAGGTGAAGTTCTGACCCTCTCGGTTCAGCAAGATTGTAAACAGGGCTGCTAACAGGTCATCCTCGCTGCTTTTGCTGTGGTAGGCGCGTGTGTCTTCTCGTGCGTGGATGCAGTGCCCGCCAAGACTTGGGTATAATGCCCGCCGTATGACGTTCGATTTAGCAGGCAGACAGGAACCAAAACATGGCCTCGATGAACGAGAAGGACTATTACGCCATCCTCGGCGTCTCTGAGACGGCCACACAGGATGAGATTCGCAAGGCGTTTCAGCAGAAGGCACGCACGCTCCATCCGGACGTGAACAAGGAGCCTGACGCCGAAG
>JAFWLX010000319.1 GCA_017510875.1 Atopobiaceae bacterium
CCACATGCGGCCATGAGAAACGTCAAGAAGGTACGAATGAGTTGACCCGGATAGTCACCCAGCAGGTTCACGAGGGCATGACCAATGGGAACGTAGAGCAGCAGCACGATGGCAATTCCCACAAAAAAGCGAGCAAGGCCCTGAATAAAGGTGATGCCCTCAGTCTTGAAGTCAACATAGTGTCGCTCGCCGTAGTGCCCAAACAGGCAGGCCAGAAAGATGCCGATTGTCTTGCATGCGTCAACCCTCATGCCAAGCGGATCTACCAGCAGGACCCCATTTACATAGTCTTCGGGGTACGGCTTGAGCATTGTGTAGGCAAGCAGCGCCACTGCGCACGCTACACCCACAAGAACCATCTTCTTGTCTCGCCCTTCCTCCTGCTCGACCCAATCTATCAAACGCGCACAGATGATCACAAAGGCAAAGCCTTCGAGCACACCCACTATCACATCCTGCGGCGTATGGACCCCCAGCAAGTTACGTGAGAAGGCAATGAGCAGCGTGAACACTACCGCAAGCGCCACGGGCCAGCCCTTGTCGCGATGATGGTAGGACAAGCCTCCCGTTACGCTTGCTGCCGACTGGCTGTGCCCACTGGGAAACGAATAGCCTGAGGCAGCCTTGATGGCTGAGGGCACGGGCTTTACACGCGCATCCCTTACCCATGGTCGGTAGCAGCACACCGTGCTCTTTACCAGAGTGTTGAATATCGAGCTCATGCCATAGGATACAAAGCCAAGCATTCCGCTCTTTTTATCAATGCACCAGTAGATAAGGCATGGCAGCAAGGCCATGGCCACCATGATTGACTCAGAACCAAGCACCTCAAAGAGGCGCTGCAACACTTGGGGAAGCGACGGACGCAGATCTTGCAGCCATAACAGATACTCAAAGTCCACGTTTGCATCTCCTTGCCTTTATAAATCTCTGCATGAAAAAAAGACAGGTTGCCTGTTTTATTCATTCTATAACTCGAAGCGCCAAGTACCGGTTGAGGTTTTGCTCCTTTCCGTCAGCCGAGAAGCGAGCCAGCTCGTGCACGTGTGGCGCGCAGCTGGCAACAAGCGCGTCAATCTCGGCCTCAGCAAAGCTGTGGCAATAGCGGCGTACGTCCATGCTGCCTTGCCATCCCAGCAGGTAGTCGCCCTCATCGGTGCCCACGCGCTGCGCCTTGGCCATGATGCGCTTGCTGTTGGCAAACTGCCAGAAAGAGACAATCACATGGCCACCAGTACACGTGTGATCAACAAGAGCCTGCAGCACCTGCTCGCGCGAGGACGCCAGCGGCACGTGATGCATGAAGCCAAAGCATACGGAAAGGCTGCAGGGCGTCGGCGCAAGTCGCTGCGAAAGCGTCTGCCCAGAGAGAAGCACCTGGGCTATGTCAAGGTGATGGTAGTCAATTTTGGCTTGGGCCTGCTCAAGGAGTAGGGCAGCTGTTCCCTCTTGTACCAGCTCGTCGCAATTGTCATACGCATGGCAGCACACCAAGAACCCGTACGAGGCAAGATAGCGCTCAAAGCGCAGATTGCCGCAGGCAAGGTCGAGGACCGACAAGGGCTCCCCGTTTCTGGACACAGCGCAGCCATCTTTTTGCGACAGGAGCCCAGCAGCTCTGAGCGCCTGCTCCCAACCTTGCCAAGGCGCTTGACGGGTAGCGGCAAACGATGCGTTCACGCGCTGGTAGAAATCACTTGTAAGCTTGCTCAGCCATAGAGCGGTTTGCGTGTCCATGCACCCAGTATAGCCCCAGCGCGCGCCTTCACCTTTGTCTCGCGCTATACTTACATGCCATGGAATCGGCACTCCTCGACATCATTGCTGCCATCAAGGCCAACAGCCAGCCACTTGACGCGGCATGGCTCGATCGCATGCTGCGCAGGCATAACCGCGCCACCCACGACGAGTCGCGTCGCGTGGCCAAAAGGCGTTTGCTCCCCTACTACCTTTGGGTCAAGGCAAACGACCCCGCGCGCTGGGAGTCATGGGAGATCGACGAGGCAACCGAGGCCACGCTCCTGCGCCTGCTTAAGCTCAAGCCACGCCGCACGGCCTCGGGGGTAGCCACCATAACCGTAATCACCAAGCCGTGGCCATGCTCGAGCATGTGCCTGTACTGTCCCAACGATGTGCGCATGCCCAAGAGCTACCTGGCAAACGAGCCTGCCTGCCAGCGGGCCGAGCGCAACTTCTTTGACCCATACCTGCAGGTACGGTCGCGCCTGGTGGCACTGAGCGAGATGGGGCACGTGACCGACAAGGTCGAGCTCATCATTCTGGGCGGCACGTGGAGCGACTACCCGCGTGAGTACCAGATCTGGTTTGTGAGCGAGCTCTTTAGGGCGGTGAACAACTTTGGCGCCGCGTCCCTAAGGGGCGAGCATCCCGAGGAGCGCGACCGTCGCTACCGGGCGTGTGGACTCACCTACGACACAGACCAGATAGTGCAGCGCACCAAAAAGCTGCAGGATGGCGTGAACGCGGGCGAGCTGACCTACAACGAGGCCATCGCGCAGATTATGGAACGCGGCGCGTGGAAGCGCGTTGCGCCATGGCAACAGGCTTCCATGGACACGCTGCTTAATGAGCATGCCATCAACGAGACCGCGGCACATCGTGTGGTTGGCCTCACCATAGAGACGCGCCCCGACCTTATCGACCACGACACCGCACGTGAGATGCG
>JAFWLX010000320.1 GCA_017510875.1 Atopobiaceae bacterium
TGGCCCATCCGTGACGCTTGCAAGTTTCAGCGCAGGTAGCCCCGCCTTCTGGGGAAAGCCGGCAGGTCGATGTTGATGCCAAGCAACAGCCTTGCCAGCCACACAAAGAAGAGCAGCACAAGAATGGGGATCACGCACGAGGTCACGATCATGACCGCCAGCGCCTCGACAAAGTTGTTGAGCGCGTTGCGGGCGCTCTCGGTAAGCTTGTTCAGCTCCTCGGGTACCTGCAGCAGCACCTGCAGGGGGTTGCTCGAATCGTCGCTCTCTTGTCCAGCGCTGCTCTCTATGGCTTCGGTGGTCTGCTCGGCCGTTTTGATGGTCTCGTCAATGGACGCCTGGTAGGTGCTCTCTATCATGCCCGACACGTACACACTGGCCGGAACCACCGCAGCCGAAATAAGGCCAAAGAGCGCAAGCTTGGATCCCAGGCGCATAAGCGAGCGACACCAAGGGATGCGTTCTGCCAGAAGCAGGGACGCCGCCACAAGCAGAAGCCCAATGGGTATCAGCAGCCTGAACGACACCACACCCAAGACGGTTAGCAGGTACTTCTCTAGGTAGATGGCCGCAATGACCACCAAGAAGTCTGAGCTAAGGTCCACAAGCTTCTCGGCAATGGGCGTGCCCACGTCTCCGGGTAAAAGCGATATGGCCGCAGACGAGCCCGTAGAAGCACCCATAAGGTTCATGACAGTGTTGCGCTTGGCGTCAAGCGCACTGATTGTCGATGCATACGTGGCAGGATTGGCAAAGTATGCGGCCAGCACAAAGAAGGACAGCACGGCCAGAAGCATGGCAAAGGCAGCAAAGCCCATGCGCCACTTGGCATCTGAGGCCGGAGGTTCCGGATGTCCCAGCTCGTCTTGTTGGGCTTTCTCTATCTCGTTGGACATGAACGCCTCCTTATCACAGCACCCGTCTGTTCTTGAGTATGATGGCTATGACCACGCAAGCTATCATCGTGATGATGTTGATGATCATGAAGCCATGCGGCGCATTGGAAAATGGCATCCACTCCCCTGCCACGTTCATACCATAGGCGCCCGAGATGACCGTGGGAATGGATAGCACGATGGTGATGGAGGTCAGACGCTCCATAACATTGTTTAGACGCGAGTCCATGATGGATGACACTAGCTGGCGCGTACCGTCAATAACCTCGCGATAGATCTGTGCCATCTCGATGGCCTGCTGGTTTTCTACGATGGCGTCATCCAAGATGTCGCGGTCCTCGGGCTGGTTAAGATGCCCATAGCGGGTAAGGCGACTGAGCACGCTGGCATTGCCGCGCAAAGACGTGGAGAAGTACACGAGCGTTGACTCAAGCTCATGCAGCTGGATAAGGTCACGCTCGTCCGCCACCTTCTCGATGCGTTCCTCAAACTCCATGCGCGTATGGTCAATGCCCGCAAGCACCTGCTGGTAGCGCAGCGCAATGCGCAGCATGATGCGGTACACAAAGGCCAGGCGGTTCTCGGTCGAGAGGTCACGGATGCGCGCTGTATGAAACGAGCTGAGCACCGAGGTCTCTTCCGAGCAGACCGTCACCACGTTCTCCGCGGTAAGGATGATGCCAAGCGGGATGGTGTTGTACACCTGCTCGTGGTGGCGCTCCTCGCGTGCGGGCATGTCCACCACGATGAGCGTGTAGTCGTCCTCGGTCTGTACGCGGGCCTTCTCCTCGGGGTCAATGGCGGCAAGCACGTCGTCCTGGTCGATGCCAAGCACCTTGGCAACGCTTTTGGCCTCGTCGGCTGTAGGGCTGGTAAGCTCGACCCATGTGCCGGGCGTAATCTTATCAACAGGACGCATCTCTCGCCCAAACGATCGATACAGCTCGATCATGCCTACCCCCTTTGACAACCATGTGCCCAGTCTGATTTGGCATGCGCCTTCCGTCTGCCGAGTAAAGCATATGAAATCGTTCTCGCACTGCCACCAGGATGCCATCGTAGCCTATTCTCAACACGAGTGCAGCAAAACCTTTATGCATTTTATAGGAGGCAAGATGGCCAACAAGAGCTGGGAGCTTGGATTTCACCTTCGCTCGCCACGCAACTGGCTTAACGACCCAAATGGGCTCTGTCAGTTTCGCGGCACGTACCGCTTCTTCTACCAGTACGACCACAACTGGCCCGCAATAGACCAGAAGGCCTGGGGGCAGTTCTCCTCCCCCGACCTTATCCACTGGACCTATGAGGGTGTGCCCATTGAGCCCTCGATAGACGAGGACCGCCATGGCGTCTTCTCTGGCTGCGCATTTGTTGAGAAGGGCGGCGCATCTGACGGCGGCGACCTTATGCGCGTGTACTACACCGGCAACGTGGTTGATCTCGTGCCCGGCCACAGCCCCAAGGACTTTGACTATGTCTACGCAGGCCGCGAGGGCAACACCATCACCTGTACCAGCGAGGACGGCGTGAACTTTGGCCCCAAGCAGGTGCTTTTGCGCAACAGCGACTACCCCGAGGAATGCAGCTGCCACGTGCGCGACCCCAAGGTGTGGGAGCAGGATGGTTGCCGCTACATGCTTCTGGGCGCACGTCACAAGGACACGCGCGGCATGTGCCTGCTCTTTAGCTCGGACGATGGCCTTAACTGGACCTTTATGCACCCCATCAACTCGGAGTACTCGTTTGGCTTTGTGTGGGAGTGCCCCAACATCGTGCAGCTTGACGGCCACGAGTACCTGGCCATATCGCCCCAGGGCCTGCCGCGTCTTAAGGATCGCTGGTTCAACCGCTGGACGCCCGGCTACTTTGAGCTTCCCGAAGGCCAGCGCCTTATAGACACCGAGGTCATTGACGAGCGCGGCTTTGAGCAGTGGGACTTTGGCCATGACTTCTATGCGCCGCAGATCTTTAGCGACGAGAAGGGCCGTACCCTGCTGGTTGGCTGGATGGGCACCTTTGACGAGTATTACACCAGCGTGCCCGACGACCTTGACTGGTGGCACTGCATCACGGTACCCCGCGTGCTTACGCGCCGTGCCGACGGCCGCATACTGCAAAACCCCGTCCCCGAGATCGAGGCGCTTCGCGGCGAGTCCGTCGCACTGGCACATGGCATACCACTAGAGATTTCTGGGCGTTGCTGTGACCTTGTGCTCACCGACCTTAAGGGCGAGGGCATGGTCACGCTTGACGACAGCTTCCAAGTGCTCTATCAAAACGGCCGCCTGGGGATAGACTACCTTGACGAGACAAGCGGAGCCGGACGCAAGGGTCGCTCGATTCCGCTCGACGAGCTGCACGACCTGCGCATTCTTGTTGATGGCTCGGCAATAGAGATCTTTGCCAACGGCGGGGCCGAGACCTTTGCCTCGCGCTGGTTTGGACCCGAGCTTGATCACATAAGCGTGATCAGCACCTTCTCGCCAGCAGGCATTACCTACCCCATGACCAACACGATGGCAAAGATGTACGCCACCGCACAAGCTCCCGACCTTGAGTTTCCCGGCTGGAACGAGACGATCAACCGCTAGGACCACAACCGTTTTGTCAGTTGTACCGTATAAAGGAGGAACCACATGAAGCTCGCCAACAAATGCATGCTCATCACCTACGCCGACAGCCTGGGCGACAACCTGACCGATCTTAAGGAGGTGCTCGACACCCATCTGGACAAGGCCGTGGGCGGCGTGCACATCCTGCCGTTCTTCCCCAGCTCGGCCGATCGCGGCTTTGCCCCCATGCGCTACGACATCGTGGATCCCGACTTTGGTGATTGGGCCGACGTCAAGGCCATTGGCGACGACCGCTACCTGATGTTTGACTTCATGATCAATCACATCAGCCGCCAAAGCCCCTACTTCCAGGACTTCCTTGCCAAGAAGGACGACAGCGAGTTTGCCGACTTCTTCATTCGCTACAAGGACTTCTGGGCTGCCGAGGGCGGTTTTCCCACCGACGAGCAGGTAGACGCCATCTACAAGCGCAAGCCTCGCGCACCGTACGTGGAAGCCGAGTTTGCCGACGGCACCACCGAGAAGGTGTGGTGCACCTTTGGCGAGGAGCAGATTGACATCAACGTAAAGAGCGAGCGCGCACAGCGCTTCTTCCGCGAGACGCTTGAGAACATGGCTGCCAACGGCGCCTCGATCATTCGCCTGGACGCCTTTGCCTATGCCTGCAAGCGTGCCGGCGGCAGCTGCTTCTTTGAGCAGCCCGACACGTCAAACCTGCTCAACGCGATGCAGGAGGTGCTTGGCGACGACATCATGGTGCTGCCCGAGATTCACGAGCACTACACCATGCAGTTCAAGGTGAGCGACATGGGTTACTGGGTCTACGACTTTGCCCTGCCAGTGCTCACGCTGCACGCTCTGTACTCCGGCGACGGCCAATACCTCAAGCGCTGGCTTGAGATGAGCCCCAAGCATCAGTTCACCACGCTCGACACCCATGACGGCCTGGGCATTGTGGACGTCAAGGACCTGCTGCCCGACGACCAGACCGACTGGGTAAAGGAGAAGATGTTCTCCGAGGGTGCCAACGTGAAGAAGATCTACAACACCGAGGCCTACAACAACCTGGACATCTACCAGGTAAACACCACCTACTACAGCGCGCTGGGCAACGACGACGCGGCCTACGACCTGGCCCGCGCCATCCAGATGTTTGCCCCCGGCATCCCCATGGTGTACTACGTGGGCCTGCTTGCCGGCAAGAACGACCTCGAGCTGCTTGAGGCCACCAAGGAAGGCCGCAACATCAACCGTCACTACTACAGCAAGGACGAGATCGCTACCGAGGTCGAGCGCCCCGTGGTACAGGAGCTGCTGCGTCTGATGGAGCTGCGCAACACGCACCCGGCCTTTGACGTTGAGGGCGACATCGAGGTCACCTGCGGCGAGGACGGCGCCTTTACCATCCGCCGTACCGCCGGCGACGCCTGGGCCCAGCTTGATGCCAACCTCAAGGACCACAGCTACAAGATCACGCACTCGTAGGCTCTACGCACACGCAACAGACCTCTAGTGGTGGGGGGCCACGCTCTTGGGCGTGGCCCCCCCACCAGCATCTACATCCTAGGGCGCAACCTTACCAGCAGAGGCCACCCACCTAAAACGTGAGACTTCTGATACTTATTGAGCTTTTGCCTCCATCAGAGCGGTTACCATTACAAAAGAACGATGCAGGTACAGCAGCTGTGAGGGGCCACCCTATGGACATCAACGAGATTGCACGCCTGGCAGGAGTGTCAAGGGCAACCGTCTCGCGCTACCTTAACAACGGCTATGTGAGCCAAGAGAAGCGCCGGCTCATTAGCAACGTCATAAAGGAGACGGGGTACGTTCCCTCGCAGTCGGCCCAGCAGCTGCGCACGGGCAAGACCA
>JAFWLX010000321.1 GCA_017510875.1 Atopobiaceae bacterium
GTCGAGCGTTATCGCCCCGACATCGTGGTTTCGGACTCCGCATGCTTCTGGGGTAAGCTTACGGCACAGAAGCACGGCCTGCCCTTGGTCACGTCCACAACCACGTTCGCCTTCAACCAGCAGTCGGCGCAGTATATGAAGAGCAGCGCCTCCGAGATTGCCGACATAGTGCTAGGTCTGCCGCGCACCAACCGCGCCCTCCGCAAGCTTCGCCCGCTCGGCTACCACGTCAAGAGCGCCCTCGACATCATCCAGAACAAGGAGCACGACGACACCATTGTCTACACCTCGGCGCATTTCCAGCCTTGCGCCGAGAGCTTTGATCCAGCGCATTACCGTTTTGTCGGGCCGTCGCTGCGTCCGGTGAAACCAGCGGACAAAACGGGTGAGCGTCCGCTTGTGTACGTCTCCCTCGGCACGGTGATCAATGACCATCCTGGTTTCTATCGTAGCTGCATCGATGCACTGGCCGGCGAGCTCATCGACCTGCTCATCTCTTGCGGGCAAGCCTTCGACCCTTCGACGCTCGGAGCCTTGCCCGCAAACGTCCGCGTCGAGCATTCGGTCGACCAACTTGACGTGCTGTCGCGTTCGAGCCTCTTTCTCACGCACTGCGGCATGAACAGTGTGTCAGAGGCTCTCTACCTTGGCGTGCCGCTTCTGCTCTTTCCCCTCACGGGCGAGCAGCGGGCCGTTGCTCGACGCGTAGAGGAGCTTGGGGCTGGCATTCTGCTGGATGCGCAGGCGGAGCAGGATTCTGCCCTTTTGCGCGAGGCCATACTGTCGGCGCTGCAAGACGAGGCGTTGGCGGAGTCAGCCGCACGTATGCGCGAGGACCTCAGCTCATGCGTCGGCCCCACAGGTGCCGCCGACTTCATCGAGTCTGTCGCAGCCGCTAGCTAACAACTTTGACGTCCTCTGCCATCGTGGACATAGAATGCAGATGGGTACTTGCATAAATCGCAAAGATCTAGGTCAGAGGGACACTCAGCCAAAGCTACCTTGTGAAAGGCGTGCCCTGAGCTATCATGAACACCTATCATCCGCGGCAGAAAGGCCACTCCTATGGGCAACGACGCATCAGGCATCATCGACTTCGAGCAGGTGCGTATACGCCGCCACGACCACCTGGTGCGAGGCACGGCAGCCGACGGCATGGTGCGGGCAATAGCCGTCACAGCGCGGCAGACGGTGGAGACGGCGCATGTCAACCACAACACGAGCCCCCTGGTCTCCGCGGCGCTTGGGCGCCTCATGATGGCGGGCCTCATGATGGGCGCCCTCTTCAAGAGCCCTGACGAGCTCATCACGCTGGAGGTGCATGGCGACGGTCCCATCGGTGGCATCACCGTTACTGCCAACAGTATTGGCCAGGTCAAGGGCTTTGCCAACCATCCCAACGTGTGGCTGCCGCTTAACGCTGCCGGCAAGCTCGATGTGGGCGGCGGCGTGGGTCGCGGCACGCTTACGGTGGTGCGCGACCTTCCCGGCATGGCGCCCTACTCCAGCCAGACCGAGCTGACAAGCGGCGAGATAGGCGATGACCTTGCTGCCCACTTCGCCCTCTCCGACCAAGTGCCCACATCGGTGGGCGTGGGCGTTCTGGTCAACCCTGACACGAGCATCCGCCAGGCAGGCGGCTTTATCCTGCAGCTCATGCCCAACTACGAGTACTTTCTCGTGGACGAGCTGGAGCATAGGCTTGCCGACGTCACGTCTGTTACGAGCCTTCTGGAAGAAGGCCTAGGTCCCACAGACCTGCTTGCCAAGATTTTGGATGGTCTTGACTACCAAGAGCTCGAGACCTCGCCAGCGGAGTTCTACTGCGGTTGCAACAAGGAGCGGGCGACGCGCGCCACGCTTGCGCTGGGCGAGGAGGAGCTGCGCGACATGGTGGCCAAGGGCGAAACCGCCGAGGTGCACTGTCACTTCTGCGGGCGCAACCACTACCTGACACCCGATGAGCTGCGCTCGCTGCTGGCACGTAGCTGAGCGTGAGTAACTCCTGCATGGCGGAGGAATCAATGGAGATCGCCTTCCAGGCACCCGGATTCTACGAGGGGTGCAGCTTCGAGCTTGAGTTCGTAAGGGAGAACAAGTCCGATCCAAGGCTGAGCAAGTACTTTTACATCAAGAGCCTGCGTCGACCAGTTGCAGGAATAGAATCTTGACAACACCCTACGTCCCCGTTGTCATGTGACTTCCTGGCTGGTGGCGGTAGCCAAAACCGAACTGCAAAAAAACCAAATTCGACTCTGCGTGTGGTGAAAAAAGCCCATCCCCGTTGACCGAAGTCGGCAAGGATGGGTAAAATGTGGTCGACGGCAGAGCCTGCTTGGAGGGCTAGGCGACGCCTCGATACTTCGCTGGACGACCGCTAGCCGCTAACTAGCGGTCGTCCTCTTTATCGGAGCGGTCATCGATGATTTGGTGGGCATTTGGTGGGCATAAGCAAAAGGTCAGAGGACTAAGCCTCTGACCTCGTGTTTTCTGGTCGGGTGGACTGGATTCGAACCAGCGACCCCTTGACCCCCAGTCAAGTGCGCTACCAA
>JAFWLX010000322.1 GCA_017510875.1 Atopobiaceae bacterium
CGCAAGATGCGTCGCGCAGAGGGCGTCTAGCGCAGACGCACGCCACCTCTGGCAGATCTGATCTCTATGGAAAACAGGATTCATACGGACAGCTCATCGTTCCTCCCTACCACACGTACCGAGATGCAGCAGCGGGGTTGGGAGCAATGCGACTTTGTCTATGTGAGCGGCGACGCCTATGTTGACCACCCCTCCTTCGGCCCTGCCATCATCAGCCGCATCCTCGAGGCGAACGGCTACAAGGTCGGCATGATTGCCCAACCCGACTGGCGCGATCCTGAGAGCGTGGCACGTCTTGGAGAGCCTCGCCTGGGCTTTCTTGTCTCTGCGGGCAACATGGACAGCATGGTCAACCACTATACGGTTGCAAAGCGTCGCAGGTCAAAGGATTACTACTCCCCCGGAGGAAAGATGGGGCTGCGCCCCGACCACGCCTGCGTAGTCTACGGCAACCTCATCCGTCGCACCTACAAACGCACCCCTATCATCCTGGGCGGCATTGAGGCATCACTTCGACGCCTTGCTCACTACGACTACTGGTCGGATTCACTGAAGCGTTCCATCCTGCTCGACTCAGGCGCTGACCTCATCAGCTACGGTATGGGCGAGCACTCCATCGTGGAGATTGCAGACGCACTCGCTTCGGGCATCGACGTCCACGACCTCACCTTCATTCAAGGCACCGTCTATCGCGCCCGCTCCATCGAGCAATGCGTGGAACCGGTCATCCTGCCTACGTGGGACGAAATCTCCGCTAGCAAGGAGGCCTTCGCACGAAGCTTTGGCGAGCAGATTCGCGGCCTCAACCCGTTCCTATCGCACCCGCTTGTCGAAGAGTACCCACATGGCGTCTACGTCGTGCAGAACCCACCAGCAAAACCGCTCACCGAGGATGAATTTGATCAGGTGTACGAGCTGCCCTACGCCCGAACCTGGCACCCTTCCTATGACAAGGCGGGCGGTATCCCGGCGCTTGCAGAGATCAAGTTCTCTCTGACCATCAATCGTGGTTGCTTGGGAGACTGTGCGTTTTGCTCGCTCAACTTCCATCAGGGAAGGATTATCCAGATACGCTCGGACGAGTCCATCCTTGCCGAGGCAGAGCTCATGACGCATGATCCGGACTTCAAGGGTTACATCCATGACGTCGGCGGCCCGACGGCAAACTTCCGCTTACCCGCCTGTGCCAAGCAGCTGCGCGCAGGCGCCTGTGTCGACCGTCGGTGCCTCTCCCCGAAGCCTTGCCGTGCTCTGCGGGTCACACACAAAAGCTACCTGCGACTCCTTAGAAAGCTTCGCGCAATCCCTGGCGTTAAGAAAGTCTTTGTTCGCAGCGGCATCCGCTTTGATTACGCTCTGCTCGACTCTGATCACACCTTCATCCGCGAGTTGGCAGCAAATCATACCTCTGGCCAGTTGCGATTGGCGCCTGAGCATGTCTCTGACGAAGTTCTCTCTATCATGGGGAAGCCATCAAACGACGTCTACCAGGCCTTCTACCGCGAATTTGATGCAGCTTCACGAGCTGCGGGCAAAGAGCAGTACATCGTTCCCTACCTCATGAGCAGCCACCCGGGATCCACCATGAAGGTTGCGGTGGAACTTGCCGAGTTTTGCCGCGACCTCGGGTATATGCCTGAGCAGGTGAGCGACTTCTACCCCACCCCGTCAACGGTTTCCACCTGCATCTACTACACCGGTCTCGACCCTCGGACGATGAAGCACGTCTACTGCCCGACCGACCCTCACGAGAAGGCCATGCAACGCGCCCTCATCCAATACCGCAATCCCAAGAATCGCGCTCTTGTGCTCGAGGCACTGAGGCGTGCCCATCGCGAAGACCTCATCGGCTACGGCCCCAAATGCCTCGTGCGACCAGACAAGCCCGGGACAGCGATGGGTCGCCAAAAGGGCAGGCGCGGAAAACGACGCAACGGATAACGCAGCATCGAAGAACGCCGTCTGTGGACGAGAATTACAAAGACGAGCACCCAGAAAACGTCCCTAGCTAGAATTGAAGTGTCTGACCTCACGTGAGAGGAGCCATGATGGCACTTACCTGTGAACTCTGTGGAAGCACCAACTTCGTCAAGGACGGCGGCCTGTTCGTCTGCCAAGGCTGCGGCATGAAGTACACCCTTGAGGAAGCCCAGCGCCAAATGGCGGCGCAGCAGGCCTATGCACAGCAGCAGCCGACCACCGAGGCCGTGCTCAATGCGGTTGCAGCAGTGGCAAGCGCAGTCATGTCTGCCTCCGCGCAGCAGGCCCCTACCCTCAATACCGCAAACGACTTCCGTCCAAACGGCATTGACGTGACGTCACTCGGCGCCAAGGAGACCAACAACTACGTTTGCCGTGCCTGGCAGATGCTCATGGCCGACTACAAGGCGCTCGACCATCCCAGTGAGTCTCAGCAGAAGGTCCTCGTCTCCCGTGCCCAGGAGTGCCTGACCCTGCTTGATGACGCGGCAATGCTCGATCCCAACAACCACGTGCTGGCACTTCTCATCTATGAGAACTGCGATGAGATCGTCGACTCCGTGA
>JAFWLX010000323.1 GCA_017510875.1 Atopobiaceae bacterium
GTCGGCACCCGACACCTCAAAGTACCTGGTAGCCATCGAAGAAGAACCCAATACCGTAGACTTCCACTGCACAACCATTCACTACACCATTGCTATCAACGTGTTTAACCGCCTGGTAGAGACAGAGCTAGACCGTGGCGGCAGCGTATCTATCGTGCCCTCGCTGGCCGAGTCTTGGGAGGAGTCGGACGACGGTACGGTCTACACCTTCCATCTGCGCAAAGGTGTGACCTTTAGCAACGGATCCCCGCTCACCTCATCAGACGTGCTCTATAGCTTTACACGCCTGCTCACCCACCCCGACTCGTGCAACCAAGACATCGTGCTCATTATTAAGGGCGCAGAAGATCTTGCGGCTGGCAAGACCGACAAGCTGGAGGGCTTTGAGATCCAAAGCGACCTAGACTTCGCCATCACGCTCGAGGAACCCTTTGAGGCCTTCTTGGCCTGCCTGTCCATGCCCGGGGCTTCCATTATGGACGAGGAGACCACCGAGGCCGCAGGGTCAAACTTTGGCACCGACGTCAGCTCGGCCATAGGCACGGGCTCTTACATCCTTACAAGCTGGGAGCCTGGCAAGGGCATGCTGCTGGTGGCCAACAAGGACTGCTGGGCGGGCGCTCCCCACAACGAGGGACTTGACCTGCGCTTTACCACCGAGCCCGAGGAGATTCGCTCGCTGTTCGAGAACGGCGAGCTGGACATCCTTGACTTGGATGACCAGGGCAGCTCGGCAGAGTTCTTCATTCACGGCGACATCTATCAAGACAGAATCCACGATGTTCCACAGGTTGGCACCTCTTACATAGCGCTCAACGAGAGCATTGCCCCGCTAAACGACGCACGCGTGCGCAAGGCGCTGCAGCTTGCGCTTGACCGCAACACGCTGCTCGAGGCCGTGTACAGCGGCCGCGGAGTAGTTGTAAACGGCATTTACTCTTACGGCCTGTATGGCTACAACCACGACCTGCCAGTAATCCCCTTTGACACAAGCGCCGCAAAAGAGCTGCTGCGCGAGGCGGGATACGAGAACGGATTTGACCTGGAGTTCAGTGTTAAGTCGTCCTCAACGCAGTGGGAGATGCTCTTGGCCGAGCACGCAACAAAAATGTGGGAGGCCATAGGCGTGCATGCCAAGGTGAAGGTAATTGACGAAAGCGACTTCATGAAGCAGCGAAAGGCTGGGCAGCTTGCCTGCTACACGGCAACATGGATTGCCGACTATGATGACCCCGACAATTACATCTACACCTTCTTTGGCAACCGCGAAAACACGACCTTCCGTAGCCTGTGCTACTCCAACGAAGAGATCATGGAGCGGGTGCGCAAGGCCAGAGGCATCACCGACCACGACAAGCGTCTGCGCGAGTACCAAGAGCTGGAAGAGATTATTGTGCAGCAGGACGCAGCCTGGGTACCACTGTTCTCAAGAAAGCGTCCGTACGTAACCTCCGAGCGGCTAGAGGGCTTCACGTATTCGTGGAACGGCTCGGTAAAGAACGTGTACCGCGAGATGAGCATCAAGGAGTAGTCCTTGCCAAGACTGTGGCGGAAGGGTCCCAGGGGACGCAGCCTCCCACGGGACGGCCGGACGGCTACCTTCGGGACGACTCATCGGCTTTTAAGGTGGTGACTGTGAATTCAATTCGTTTCAAGATAACCGCAATCACCATTGCCGAAATTCTCACGGCCATCCTCTGTGTGTTCTTTGCCAGCTTCTACATCATCCAAGCCGAGAACGACCAGCGCTCGGTGGAGATGATGGGCCTCATAGCACAAGACACGCGCAAGTCACTTGAAAAGTACACCGAGAACATCGAGCAATCCGTAGAGATAGCGGCTCATCTGGCCAGCAACACGTTGGACAGCACGATGCTCATCCAATGCGGCATCATAGGCGCCGATGCAACCACCGAACGCAGCTCCGAGCAAACGCAGCAGCTTGATAACTATCTTGCAGACTATCTCAAGCGCCTACAGGGAGACTTCTCCATCGTGGCCGGCCACACGCGCGGCGTGGTCACCTACTACTACTGTATTAGCCCCGATATCAGCACCTCGGTCCACGGATTCTTTTACTCCCGCGTAGGCAAGACCGGCTTTGACGAGCGAGAACCGCTTGACGCACGCGAGCTTGACCCCAACGATCTAGAGCACACTACCTGGTACTACACGCCCATCAAGCGCGGTCGTCCATCATGGGTGGGTCCTTACACCGCGCACTTTCTGGGCGAGATGTGGATCTGCTCCTATCTGGTACCCATCTACAAGTCTGGCGCCTTTATCGGCGTGCTTGGCATGGACATCCCACTTGATACACTGGTCTCGCTGGTAAGCTCCATTCGCATCTATGACACTGGCTTTGCCTGCCTCTTTGACGAGAAGGGCAACGTAATCTACCATCCCGAGCTTGAACAGGGCAGCAAGATCGACCTCCCCTTTAGCGAGAGCCTACTGCACATGGAAAGCAGCGGCGACGCACTTATCCGCTTCAACGAAAATGGACAGGATCGCCAGCTCTCGTTTACCACCCTCTCCAACGGCATGAAGTTGGCCATTGTAGCGCCAACGGCCGAGGTCAACGCATCATCCATACGTCTTACCCAAACGGTGCTGCCCATCGCAGTAACGGTGATCGTGCTCTTTGCCGCTGCCACCCTATTGCTCATGAGCCACATTATCTTGCCGCTCCAGCGCCTTACTGCGGCAGCCAAGCGCCTGGCCACCGCAGACTACGACGTGGAGCTGGACTACAAGAGCAAAGATGAGGTGGGCGCGCTCACCACCGCCTTCCAACAGATGCGCAATCAGCTGCAGGCTTACATCGCCGACCTTAACCGCAAGGTGCTCACCGACGACCTCACCGGACTGCCTAACCAGCGCCATTTCTTTGAGCTTGCCGTAATTGAGAAGCAACGCATGATCGAGGCTGGCGAGAACCCGGTCTTTTTGTACATCAACCTTGTGGGCATGAAGCACTTCAACCGCCAGTTTGGCTTCTCTGATGGCGACCGGCTCATCTGCGCGGTGGCAGACATACTGGCCCGCCGCTTTGGCAGGCAGTCAACCAGCCGCTTTGGTCAGGACCACTTTGCGGTGACAACCAACGATGAGAACTTGGAGAAGCGCCTCTACGGGCTGTTTGCCGAGTGCCGGGATGCCAACAACGGCAAGACGCTCCCGCTAAGCATAGGCATCTACCAAAACAGCGTTGAGGATGTGGATGCAAGCATCGCCTGTGACCGTGCCAAGTTTGCCTGCGACAAGCGCAGGGGCTCCTACGTCTCGGGCTTCTGTTACTTTGACCGCAGCATGCTCACGCAGATTGACACCTTCCGCTACGTCATTAGCCACCTTGACCAAGCCCTTGAAGAAAGATGGATCAAGGTCTACTACCAGCCCATCGTACGCGCAGTAAACGGCAAGGTGTGCGACGAAGAGGCCCTCTCGCGCTGGATCGATCCGGTGATGGGCCTGCTCTCCCCCGCCGAGTTTGTGCCAGCACTCGAGAACTCCGGACTCATCTACCTGCTTGACCTTTATGTGCTTGACCGCGTGCTAGAGAAGATCAACCAGCAGAAAGAGGTCGGCCTTACCGTGGTGCCCCACTCCATCAACCTGTCACGATCGGACTTTGACGTGCTTGACATGGTGGACGAGATCTGCCGACGGGTGGATGAGGCAGGAGTGCCTCATGACAGAATCACCATCGAGATAACCGAGAGCATCATTGGCAGCGACTTTGACTTTATGAAGACGCAGGTAGAGCGGTTCCAGAGCCTGGGCTTCCCCGTGTGGATGGACGACTTTGGCAGCGGATACTCGTCGCTCGACTTTTTGCAGAACATCAGGTTTGACCTGCTCAAGTTTGACATGCGCTTTATGCGTGACCTAGACCGCGGTGAAAGCGGCAAGGTCATTCTTACGCAACTCATGCAGATGGCAACCGCACTAGGCGTGGACACGCTGTGCGAAGGCGTAGAGACCGAGGATCGCGTGCGGTTCCTGCGCGAGATTGGCTGCTCTAAGCTGCAAGGCTACTACTACTGCCCGCCCATTCCCTACGAAGACATTGTCAAACGCTACGACATGGGCACGCTAATCGGCTTCGAGAACCCCCAAGAGTCTGACTACTTCGAGACCATAGGCAAGGTAAACCTGTACGACCTAGCAGCGCTTTTCAGCGAGGAGGAGGACTCGCTGAGCAACATCTTTAACACCCTGCCCATGGGAATCATGGAGATACGAAACGACAAGATTCGGTTTGTACGCACTAACCAGTCGTACCGCGACTTCATGCGATACCTCTTTGGGCCCAGCTTTGTTGAGACCTCGTTTGACGCCATCGTGGCGGGTAACAAGTCGGAGTCGTTCTTTGTGGAACACGCACGCGAGTGCTGCGAGAAGGGCACGCGCGTGCTCTTTGACGCAAAGATGCCCGACGGCTCGGTAGCGCACTTCCTTATGCGCCACATTGGCACCAACCCCGTCACCGGCACTGTGGCGGTAGGAGTTGCCGTACTGTCCTTAAGCGCGGCTGACGAGCAAAAGGCTTAGCCTGCAGACCAAGGCAGCGGGAAGGAAACTCATGGGCTATCAGGCACTAACGCACATGCGCAAGATAAACCAAGAAAGCTTTGGCGTCGAATACTCCGTCTGCATACCAGACCTTCCCAAGGCATCCACAAACTACGGCCGCGAGGCGCTGGCCTTTTTGCGCGATAACTGCGAGAACCTCAAGTTTGACACCACAGACGAGCAGCGCGTGCAGCTGCAGGACCGCGACGGACGCAGCAGCGGCAAAGGGCTTATCCCCTACAACATGGAACGCGACCTTGATCGCCTGAGCTTTGAGCGCGCCGTGGGCCGCTTTCTTGCCACAGGCCTGCGCCAGGACGCATTTGACATCTACTACTGCTACTGCGAGATCTTCAAGCCCTTTGGCCCCAATCGCACGTCGGCCATCCTGCTTCTTGACATGCTTGCCGAGCACGAATCAAACGCTAGCTCGCTGCTCATGAGGCATCGCGACCACTACTCGCATAGCGTCTACGTCTTTCTTTTGGGCCTTGCCATCTACCGTAACCACGAGGGCATCCGCACGGCCTACAACCAACGCTACAGCTTGACCGAGGGCGCCGAGGCCGCATGCCACTTCCTTGAGCACTGGGGCTTTACGGCCCTCTTCCACGACGTGGGTTATCCCTTTGAGATAGCCCACCAGCAGATGAAGGTCTATGCCTGTCGTCTAGACCGTAAGAACAACGATGCCTATGGCTTTGCGCCCTACGTGTCGTATCGCAACATGGAGGAGTTTGCTCTCAGCCGCATAGGCAACCTCAACGAGGTGTATGCCCGTGCCATCACCGAGCGTCTTGCCGAGAGCTACCTTGATTGCATTGATGACGAGCCTTACCACGTACGTCACATCCTTGGTCGTATACTGCGTGACCGCCCGGTGCACGATAATCCCGATTCGCTCGACTACCTTCACATGGACCATGCCTACTTCAGCGGAATTATGCTGGCCAAGACCTACCTTGCCGAGCATCGCAGCATAGGCACGTACGAGCAGATTCCGCCAGCCATGATTGACGCGCTTGTGGCCATCATTTTGCACAACAGCCTGTTCAAGCACACCATCCGCACGGCACTGCATACCACCCAGAGCCTGAGCCTCAACGACAACATGCCACTGTTCTACCTCCTCTCGCTGTGCGACGAGCTGCAGTGTTGGGATCGCACCTCGTACGGTCAAAGCACCCGAAGCCAGGTGTATCCCTTCAACTTTGACCTCACCTTTGAGGGTGGCAAGATGCATTGGGACTACGTCTTTGACCAGGCACTTGAGGAGCGCGCACGCAAGGCCAAGTCGTACAAATCGATGAACGTAAGCACGGGCGACTCAAGGACAAAGCCCGGGCACATTGCCTTCATCGATGACCTTGACAGCATCCTCAGCATTGCCGACATCATTGATGGCTTTGATCCAAACGCCGAGGTCACCCCCGAGAACAGCATCATTTCTGTAAGCTTTAGGAACAAGCATCGCCGCATGGGGCCACGCCTCTCGGACAGCAGCTACATGAACCTGTACAACTTTGCACTGGCCCTTAATGGCAGGTATAGCGGGTCGTCTTCTCCCGAAGAGATGATACGATCCTTTGAGGACGGCCTCTCGCTTGAGTATAAGCTGTCAAACATTGCCCAGGCAAAGGGCTACGCCAAGAGACTTGAGTCCATAGACTGCTTTTTCACCAATCGCCCTGTTGACTGCGAGCCCGTGTACGAGTTTAGCCCGGCCGAGCTTGAGACCTTGGCGCGTAGCGAGCACGACCGCTGGTGCAACGAGAAGCTGGACATGGGCTGGCGTCTAGGCGACGTGCGTGACCTTGCCACCGAGACCACAAGCGCCAAGATGCTACGCGAGCTGACACGCCTGCACTACGACCTAGTGCCCTTTGACGAGCTTGATGACATTGAGGTGCACAAGGATGCAGAGCCCATGCTGCGCATGCTCGACCTCATACGCGAGTTTGACGGCCTGACCGTCTATCGCATGTAACGAGCAGCGCGCCTTTCCAGCAAGACCGCTTTGCGGCAAAGGAGTGTGAAATGGCCAACGTCTCCAGAAGAGCGTTCATAGCACTGTCCGCCGGCGCGTTTGCAAGCCTCGTGGCCTGCGGAAAGAGCGAGAACGCCACAGATGCAACAGGGACGGGTGACAGCAAGTCCGCGCGTACACCATATGCCTTCCGCTTTGCCAGCGCCGACGAGGGCGCAAAGCTCATTGTGGGCAACGAGTCCTACAATGCGCAAATGTCCCAGCTCAACATTGACTTCCGCCTGCAAAAGGTGGGCGGTACGCTTGACGACTGGAAGGACTTTGCCACCAAGCAGGTACTCGAGTTTACCGACGACGAAAAGGCCAGCCTTAAGACCGCCATGGCAAAGATTGAGGGCCTCATTACCGAGCGCAACCTTAACCTTCCCGATTCTGAAGAGATCGTCTTTATCAAGACCACGATGGCAGAGGAGTGCTACGCCAGCGCCTACACCCATGGAACCCAGATCTACCTGAACGATGCAATCGTCCAAATGCTTAACTCCGACGATCAGGTGATTCGCGAAGAGAGCATGTGTATCATTGCGCACGAGCTCTTCCATTGCCTTACGCGCTCCAACCCAGACTTCAGGGCAAAAATGTACTCGATTCTAGGCTTTGAGGTACAGGATGAGGACTTTGAGTTTGGTACCGATGTGGCTGGCCGCATTATCTGCAACCCCGACGTAGAGCACCACAACTCGCATGCAACCTTTACCATCGACGGCCAAAACCGCCCATGTGCCGTGGTGTTTTACGCCTCCCAGCCCTTTGAGAAGGAGGGCGACAACTTCTTTGATCTGGGCAAGACCGGGCTGGTACCCACAGACGACCTGAACACGCTCTACGACTCCACCGAGGCAAGCAACTTCTGGGATGTGTTTGGCCGCAACACCGACTACGTCATTGACCCCGAAGAGACCATGGCCGACAACTTTAGTTTTGCCGTGGTGTACGGTCGCAACGGCACGAACTACAAGAACCCCGAGATCATCGAAGCCATCTTCGAGAAGCTCTCCTGACGTTCTGTCACATGGTGCCTGTCCCCATGTGACACATGGTGCCTGTCCCCATGTGACACATGGTGCCTGTCCCCATGTGACACATGGTGCCTGTCCCCATGTGACACATGGTGCCTGTCCCCATGTGACACA
>JAFWLX010000324.1 GCA_017510875.1 Atopobiaceae bacterium
GGACTGGAAGGCCGTATCGCGCCTGCGCTCAAGGTCAGCTATGGTCTTGCCCAAGTCGTGTTGGCGCCTCTCAAGGTTGTTGCGCCGCTCCATGGTTGTGGCCAGCTCGAGACGGGCGTTGGCCACACGCTCGGAGGCATCGTTCTCTGCACGGCTTGCCCGTGAGCGCTCGCTTGAGAGCGACTCTAACTGATTGCCGATCTCGGTTGCTCGCATCTCGGCATCGCGTGCGGCGTTTCGGTGTTGCTCTATCTGAGGCCTTGCATCGTCAGCCTTCTTTGATGCGGCGGCACGCCGTTTGGACACCTGTGCCTGCTCGGATGTTGCCTGGCTGCGCTGAGCCTCAAGACGACCAATCTCGGATGCAACAGAGGAGTGTTCGCCACGGATGCGAGCCACCTCTCCCTTAGCTCGCGCGCTGGCATCGCGCGCACGAGCAAGCTCTGCCTCTGCCTGCGAGAATGCTTCCTGTGACTGCTGGTGGGCACACTTAAGGCCTTCCATGCCCTCCTGCAGCGAGCGGATTCTGCGCTTGCGCTCAAGCGCTCCCTGCTCGGCACCAGGATCAGATCCAATAACGATGCGTCCATCCGGAAGAACCGAGACGCCGTCTTGCGTCACAAACGTAAGATACGGTGCCTCTGTATGGGCACGCACTGCCGCTGCGGCGTCTTCTACCACGTATACATCACCAAGCAGCGCCGCAAGCATCTTCTGTGCCCGTGGCTCGCAACTGATTAGGTCAAGCAGGCGCTTGCCACAGGCATCCGGTGCGTCCTTTTCGCCAGCCGCATCAAGCGAAAGAATGGTGGCGCGCCCATTTGCGCGGCCCAACTGCACAGCCGAGGTGGCCAGACGTGCGGCATCGTCTGTGCCATCAACTACAAGAGCGGCAAGATCGTCACCCAGCAGGCGCTCTACCAGACTGTCAAGCTCGGCAGGGACCTCAATCAGGTCTGCAAGCCTGCAGCTCACAAGCTCAAGCCCCTCGTCCGAAGCTGCAACGGCAGCCGTTAGGCCACTGGCGTTCTCGCTCTGCTCGTCAACCGACTCGAGAGCCGAGAGCGTTGCCTGCGCCTGCGAGAGGCTCTTTCTTGCATCGGCCTCACCTGAACGCGCGGCATCGAGCTTCTGACGCCCCTCGCGTATGGCGCCCTCGGCCTCCTCGGCCTGGCGTGAGGCCTCCTCAAGCTCTTGGGCAAGCTGCGACTGTCGGTCTTTGCGCTCTGCAAGTGCCTCCTCCGTCGTGGCAAGCGTCTCGGAAATCTGTGCCAATCGGCTCTCGAACATCTCGTCCTCGAGCCGTGCATTAGAAATCTGATCTTCAAGCTTGGCATAGGCAAGCGTTTCGGCGTCAGCAGTGCGCTGTGCCTGGCGTTGCTCGTTTACCAACTGGGCATAGCGGTTGCCCAGTGATCTGCGCAGCTCGGTGGCCTGCTTTGACTCCTGCTTCAATGTGCGAACGCGCTCCGAGAGGTCTGCAGACCGCACGCGCGCATCGCCTAGCTCTATCTCTACGCGCTCTTTCTCGGCAAGCGCGTCTTTGTGCTGCTTCTCCGCAGAAGAGAGGGTCGTGCGCATCTCGGAAAGGCGCGAAGACATGCTGCGGCCCTTTTCCTCAAGCACACGCATGTCTGACTCCATACGCCCCAGCACATCCTGCATGCGCCGTCGCTGCTCGCCCAAGTCTCCCACAAAGAGTCCCTTTTGCTCGAGGAGCGACTGCAGCTTCTCAAGCTCGCGCTCTTTCTCGGTCAGCGCGTATTGTGCCAGCTCGACCACGGCTTCGGACTCCTTGCCACGCGCCGTGAGGCGAGCATAGTTGGCCTGCAGAAGGCGCAGATCGTCAACGGCAAGCGTAGCCGAGAGCTCTTCCAGACGACCGGTAAGGTCACGATGGCGCTTGGCCTTGTCAACCTGGCGCTCGAGCGGGCGAAGCTGCCTTACAATCTCGCGCTGTATGTCCTTGGCACGCGTAAGGTTCTCTTGCATGGAGCGAAGCTTGCGCTCCGAGCGCTCCTTACGGCGACGGTGCTTAGAGATGCCCGCGGCCTCCTCTATAAGCGAGCGCCGCTCTTCGGGACGGCTTGCCAAGATGGAGTCAAGCTTTCCCTGACTGATGATGGAGTGGGTGTCTTTGCCCAGACCCGAGTCGTGCAGGATGTCGGTAATGTCCATCAGACGCGACGGGGCGTTGTTGATAAGATACTCGCTCTCGCCCGACCGGTACATGCGGCGTGTGATGGCCACCTCTGTGAACTCGATGGGCAGGGTATGGTCCGAATTGTCAAGCACAAGGGTGACTTCTGCCAATCCCACCGGCTTTCTGGCCGAGGAGCCCGAGAAGATCACGTCCTCCATTGCCTGGCCGCGCAGCTGCTTGGCGCTTTGCTCGCCCAAAACCCAAAGAATTGCGTCGGAGACGTTGGACTTGCCCGACCCATTGGGGCCAACCACCACGGTAAGGCCCGGGTCAAACACCATATGGGTGCGGTCGGCAAAAGACTTGAATCCCTTGAGCGTCAGCGACTTTAGATACACGGCGAGCCCTCCTTGGGGTTGGGTTCGCCTTCTTCATATCCCATACGCATGAGCGCGTCGGCGGCGGCGCTTGCCTGTGACAGCTTTTTGGTGGCACCCGATCCGCGTCCCACACGCCTCCCGTCCACCAACACGACCGAGGTGAAGGTGGGGCTATGCGCTGGACCCGCCTCTCCCTCAAGCTTGTAGACCGGACCACAGTGGTAATCGCGCTGAATGACCTCTTGCAGGCGAGACTTGGCCGACACGATACGACGGCCTAGGCCTGGCGAGATGCGCGGATGCAACGTACGCACCACAAAGTCGTGCGCGACATCGTACCCGCCGTCAACATACAACGCTCCCACCAGCGCCTCATAGACGTTCTCAAGGGCAGATCGCAGGCCACGTGCCCCTGTGCCCTTTTCTGACTCACCAAATAGGATGAGCTCGCCAACCCCAAGCTCACCAGCCACCTCCGAGAGCATCTCACCGCTCACGAGTGCAATCTTGAGCATCGAAAGCTGGCCCTCGTCCATGCTGGGATACTTGGTATACAGATCATTGGCAATCATGGCGCCAAGCACCGAGTCGCCCAAAAACTCAAGACGCTCGTAGCTTGCCGAGACAGACTTGCCTTCTGCAGCTGATGGATGCGTTATGGCAGATATGACGAGGTTCTCTTGGTCAAAGTGATGACCAACAATCTCCTCTATGCGCTTGACCCTCTTGTGAAGCTTCAATGATGCTCCTACTGAGCGGCCTCGATGCCGTTAACGACATCGCCAACCGTGACCACGTCATCAAGGGCGTCGTCAGGAAGCTCCATGCCAAACTCGTCCTCGAATGCGCTGATGAGCTCAAGCATGTCAAACGAATCCGCCTCGAGGGCCTTGAACTCGGTCTCTTCTGTGATGTCGTCTTCGTCAACGTCCAAGGTATCGGAAATGATTGCCTTCGCCTTGGCAAAGATCTCATCGTGGTTCATAGTCGCTCCTTGTACTTAACTCTTAGCGCCAAATTCCAATAATAGTCCACCGCTCGCATAGGGCGAGTTGTGGAAGCATTGTCATTGTACTAGTCGTCATCGTGTGCGATGGCGTCAGCTATTTTGTTCACAAGGCCGCCGCGCATGGCGTCTGCCGTTGCAAGCGTCCCATTCTTGACGGCCTCTGCCGAAGTGTCCCCATGTCCGATAAGAACCGGTGCTTTGAGTCCCAATAGGATCGCTCCACCAAGCTCGTCACCCGAGAGGTCGTGCGCCAGCTGCTTGAGGGTGGGCTTGAGCAGCAAGGCACCCGCAACCGCACGCTTTGAGTCCTCGGTTGCACGGCGCACCTCATGCAAGATGTACTTTGCCGTCCCCTCAAGCGACTTGAGGGCCACGTTTCCCGTAAAACCGTCGGTCACAATGACATCATAGGTACCGGCAAGCAAATCGGTGCCTTCCGCGTTGCCAGCAAACCAGTTTCCGGGCTCGGCAGCCAACGCCTTATGGTACGAAAGTGCCAGCTCGGAACCCTTGGTCTCCTCTGCACCATTAGAGAGCAGGGCCACGCGCGGATTCTGTACGCCAAGCACCACCTTTGCATACGCGCGTCCCATGTGCGCAAACTGCACGATCATCTCGGGCCTCACGTCAGCATTTGCCCCAAGGTCAAGAAAGACCGTCTTTCTTCCCTCAGGCCCCGTAAGCGCTGTTGCCAAAGCGGGACGTTTGATGCCCTTGATACGACCAACACTGAGACTTGCCGCAGCAAAAACGGCACCTGTAGAGCCAGCCGAGAAAAATCCGTCGGCCTCGCCTGCATGCACTGCCGCACAACCACGCACGATGGTCGAGTCCTTCTTTGCCCGCACAGCCTCGCTGGGATGCTCGTCCATCTCGATGGCCTCAGTGCATGCAAGCGCACGGGCACGCGTATGGTCTGCACAGAACGGGACAACCAGACTCTCGGGACCAGCCACCAGCACGCAAAGCTCCAGGTCCTTATCAAGTGCTGCCGCAATACCTTCTAAGACTACCTGCGGCTCTCTGTCACCGCCCATGGCATCTACACAAATTGTAGTCATAGCAATGTTCCTCTCTCGCCCCGTTTCAAGATGCATGGGAACGTGTTCCCTTAAGGTCTTGCTTTAAAGCCTCCGCTCTTGTGGGCTATGAGAAGGAGGCCTGCCCCGGAAGGGACCGGCCTCCTCTACCTGCGTATCAAACGGACGCTACTCGGTAACAACGACCTCGCGGTCCTTGTAGAAGCCGCAGTTGGGGCACACGTGATGCGGAAGCTTAGGGGCACCGCACTGGGGGCACGTAGAACGTGCGGAGGCGGCGAGCTTGCTGTTGGCCGAACGACGGGTGTGCGTGGCGCCACGGCCCTTCTTTTGCTTAGGTACTGCCATCTTGAACCTCTCTTACACCTAACCAACGCCCGACAGGCGTCGGACGGTCTTTCCTGTAGACATGCAAGGATGCATACTACCACACCTTGTGGTCTGTCTGCACGCGACAACTATTCTACATGTGCGAAAAGTATTAGTTGTGCTGGCCGCGGATGGGGAGGGAGGGGTGCCACTATCATGAATGCAGGGCAGGCAAAACGTGGATGAGAGGGCGCTAACGTGGACATTTTGAGTCAGGGACTGGGTGACTTCCTCAGCATCAAATTTCTCTCCGAGATTGTCACTGCATTATTACTTTTGGCACTCACTGCCATTGCCTCGCACTATGCGGTGCGCCTGACACGAAAGCTGCTCTCCAGCGATGGGATCCCGCTTGCTTCAAGCTCGATCATCGAGAACATCGTGCGTATCGCCATCTGGGCAATTGGACTCTCGCTTGTACTCTCTATGTGCTTTGGCGTGGATGTGGGCGCCCTTGTCACAGCCCTTGGCGTTGGCGGCGTTGCCCTGTCGCTGGGCCTGCAAGACACCATCTCAAACTTCATAGGAGGCTTGCAGGTCACGCTCATGCGCATCGTGCAGCCCGGCGATCACGTTAAGATTGGCTCGACCGAAGGTATCGTGCAGGACGTGACCTGGCGCCAAGTTGTGGTCAAGGACTTTGAGAACGACATTCACACCATTCCCAACTCGTCCATCAACTCGGGCGAGGTCGAGAAGGTAGAGCCCGCCAACCTTGTCTCGACCATGATCTCGTTTACCAACGACACCCGTGACATTGACGAGACCATCCGCACCATGGAGCTGCTGGCCAAGCAGGCAGTTGAGGAGGTAGCCGAGCTTGAACGCGACCCTTGGATTCTGCTCACACAGATTGGCGAGTATGGCACGTGGGCAAAGATTCGCTTTGTGCTCAAAGAGATGAACAACGTCCGCGAAGCACGCGATGCGGCGCTCCGTGCCGTCTCACCCTACACGCGTATGAACCCAGAGGATGTGGTTTCGCACCTCAAGTGAGCTACAGATAACGCTCCACACCTTGTGCGCTCACGCGTGCAAGGAAATGTGGGGTCTTGTGGGGAGGCTCATTGGCAAACTCATACGCCGACAACAGCGTGTTTCTGGCATCAAAGAACAGGCTTGGGCTGCTGGCATAGAGCGTTGCCAGGCTCTCACTCTCCTCAACCCACTGACCGGTCTTCTTGTGTAGCATGATGCCCGCAGAGGGATCGATATCGTCATCTGCCACACGGCGACCGGCTCCTAGCTCAACTGACGCCATGCCACAGAGCTCTGTCTGCATCGAGCTTATCCAGCCGCTCTGTGGTGCCAGCACCTCCTCCGAATATGCCGGCTGAGCAAAGAGACCATAGTCATCGATTACCCGGGAGTCTCCCCCTTGCGCCGCAATCAGCTGACGCAGCTTCTCTGACGCCTGGCCATTGCTCACCTGCTGCCTTGCAAGCTGACGGCACTCATCAAGCGTTCCCTTCTCTGCCAAGAGGAGCATGTTTGCTGCCAGCTCAAGACAGACCTCGGTGGTATCTGCGGGAGCCGCCCCCTTAAGAACGTCGATCGCCTCCATAACCTCAAGCGAATTGCCAACAGCCTCGCCCAGAGGCGCGTCCATGTTGGTGACCAGCGCAACCGTGGTGCGTCCCACCTCTTCGCCAATGTCCACCATGGCCTTGGCAAGCGCTATGGCGTCATCCATGGACTTCATGAAGGCACCGCTTCCGCACTTTACGTCAAGCAGAATGCGATCTGCTCCCGCCGCTATCTTTTTGCTCATCACGCTTGAGGCTATAAGGGGGATAGAGTCAACCGTAGCCGTCACGTCCCGCAAGGCGTAAAGCTTCTTGTCGGCAGGTACCAGGTTTCCTGTCTGGCCCACAAGGGCAATGCCCACCTCGCGCACAATCTGCATCATCTTGTCGCGCTCGATGCGCACGGTCATGCCCGGTATGCTCTCGAGCTTGTCAACCGTTCCGCCCGTATGGCCCAGGCCCCTGCCGCTCATTTTGGCCACCGGCACTCCCAGCGAGGCGACTATGGGCGCCACGGCAATGGTGGTCTTGTCCCCCACGCCCCCGGTTGAATGCTTGTCAACCTTGATGCCCTGTAGGGACGAGAGGTCAACGGTGTCGCCCGACACGGCCATCTCCCACGTAAGCCAGCCGGTCTCACGCGCAGTCATGCCATTGAAGAGTATGGCCATGGCCAGTGCCGCCGCCTGATAGTCGGGGATGGTTCCATCAACGTAGTGCGCCACAAAGTAGTTGATCTCTTCTGCAGTAAGCTCGAAGCCATCGCGCTTTCGCTTTATGATGTCGTACATGTTCATGGAATACCCCCTTCTCTTGCCACCTATCATACCGAGTGGCATCTGAAGGCATAGGCATCAAAACAGGGACGGTCCCCATACGGCCAGTTGCCGCATGGGGACCGTCCCCGTTTTGATGCTTGGTAGCTCCTAGCGCGAACCCTTGATATAGGGGATGCCGTCTGCCTTGGGGGCAACAGAGCGACCCACAAACAGGATAAGCACCACAATGGTCATGACGTACGGGAGCATAGAGAGAATCTGGCTGGGGATGGCAAAGCTGCCGCCACCCAAGATGATGACCAACGCCTGTGTAAAGCCAAACAGCAGGCAGGCTGCGTAGGCACCAAAGGGTGTCCACTTGCCAAAGATGACCGCCGCCATGGCAATGAAGCCGTGGCCGCTAATGGCCGTCTGAGTAAACTGCGCGATAATGGCGATGCTCATAGAAGCGCCACCAAAGCCTGCCAGCACGCCCGACAGGATGACACAGGCATAGCGCACCTTGTAGACGTCGATGCCCAACGTGTTGGCCGCCGCCGGATGCTCGCCCACCGCACGCACGCGCAGGCCCCACTTGGTCTTATACAGTACAAACCACATGATACAGGTAAAC
>JAFWLX010000325.1 GCA_017510875.1 Atopobiaceae bacterium
GATTGGGGACCGCCCCTTTTTGTCGCATAGTGCCCTTAGCGTGAGTGCTTGCCATGCCTGGGCTGCGCGGAAGGTGCGGGTGATGCGAGCTTCTGGGGCTGCCTGTCCCATATCTGCGACCACACCTGATCGATTCTGCCCCACATGGCAGGGCGAATCAGATAAAGGCCCACCAATCCCACCACAACATCGAGGAGAAGAGCAAGTATGAGGCCAAAGCCAATCTCGTTGCCCACCATGACGCCGCCCTCAAGGCTGGAGTCGGTCACAAAGCAGAGCCAGTCATAGAAGCCGTGCATAATGATGGGAACCACAATGCTTCCGCTCCGCAGATATACAGCAATAAAAAGGAATCCGGCAAATATAGTGGCAATAGACTGTATGACACCCTTTGCAACACCTGCGCCCGCAAAGATGTTGCCTATGTGCAAGACCCCAAAGAACACCGACGTTACGGCCACGGTGAGGGGAATCCTGTTCTTCTTGTCCAGATACCCCATGCCAATAGGCACGGCAAGCCCTCTGAACCAGGTCTCCTCGGCACAACCCGCCACAATCCCCATGGTCACGGCTTCAATCGAGGGCTTAAACATCAAGCTGTTGTCCACCGCTTCCGAAACGATCGTCAACACGCACTTGGCCACAAAGGGAATGAGGATGATGCACAGCTCCCCTACAGGGATACGCACCTTGAAATCCCCCTTGAACTCGGGAGAGAACCACCAGTGAAAGATTAGCAGCACGGCTATCGAAGCGATACTCAGTACAAGATCGTTAAGTATTCCTGAAAAAGGCGTCGATACGATTCCTGTTACCAACATCGCAAGACCAGACGCAAGCAGCATCGAGAGTACAGGAGCCTTCTCGCTGATGATGTGCTTCTTTATCATGATGAACCTTTCTACATAGTCAACGAGCTCGCCTTTTTGCGATGCAAGCCCTTGGAACCTTATCTCACTTTAGGACGCTAACGCCTGCTGTGCTTGCCATGCTTTGCGGGGGCTTGCGCGGTAACATAGCCGCCACCCGCAGGACCCTGACCGGCAAAGGTCATTGCACAATATCTGTCAGCATCCTTGAAAGCCTTCCTCATAACAAGCACTTGGAGCACGATGGAGACAATGACCGCGACAATACCAAGTGCGACATAAACGTTACCCATCGCGTCAAGGTCACCGGTAACTGCTGAGATAATAGCTGGATTCATGGCGGTAAAAGCGTCGAAGAGCGTATGCCAAAGCATGGGGATGGCAAAGGCCTTCACGTAATCGAGCACGACGGGACCTTGATTGTGCTCTTTCTTGTAGCGAGCACTGCCAAGATACATGCCCATGATCATGTTGAAGCATAGATGCCCGCATACGAGGGCCAGACGTAAAAAGTTTGCTCCATTAGTAACGTAGTCGAGGTCTTCGATAAGGGTAAAGCCCAAGCCAACCGCCGTACCAACGAGAATGTATTCGTAGACGTTACGGACCTTCTTGCGGAAGAGGAAGATGACAAGCAGCATTATCAAGCCCTTTGAAAGCTCTTCCGGGAAAGCAGCAATCACGAAGGCCTTGAGTATGGCTCCTCCCGCATTAGAGAGCCCGTCACCTGTCAGTGAAACCCCCAGCGTGTTGGTTAATGTCACCATGCCTAAGATATAGAGGATCAGAACGCGATTTGATAAGACGCCTCCAACAACCGGCACGATTGCCTGCAGTGGCCCAATGGGCTCAGGCACCTCACGTTTGATCAGGCGATAGTAGATGATGACGCCGATGGCTACTGTCAATACCATCTGGATGGTTCCCAGTACGTCCATGCTCTCTCCTATGCTTTAGCTGCTCACTTGGCACTCATGGGGTTTCAGTGTAACACACCGTCTGCCCTTCTGCCGCAGCCCCGACACATGCAAAACGGCCCCCTCGTGGGAGGGGGCCGCTGCTCTTACGCTGTGGTTGGGCTTAGAACTGGGCGCCGCACTTCTTGCAGACGCGGACCTTCTTGCCCTCGCCGTCCTTGGCGTGACCCACGCGGGTGGGCTTGCCGCAGGTGGGGCAGACAAGCATCACGTTGGAGACGTCGATGGCCGCCTCCTGCTCGATGATGCCGCCCTGCTGGTTCATGGCATTGGGGCGCGTGGCCTTCTTGACGATGGCAACGCCCTCGACAATTACCTTGCCCTCGGCAGGCTTGGCCACGAGGACCTCGCCTTCCTTGCCCTTGTCCTTGCCGGACAGGACGACAACCTGGTCGCCCTTCTTAACACTCATCTTAGGCATTCGTCTCACGCCTCCTTACAGCGTCTCGGGAGCGAGCGAGACGATCTTCATGTAGCGGTGGTCGCGCAGCTCGCGAGCAACGGGCCCAAAGATACGGGTGCCGCGCGGCTCGCCGTCCTTGTTGACCAGCACGCAGGCGTTCTGGTCAAACTTGATGTAGCTGCCATCCTTGCGACGGGTCTCCTTGGCGGTACGTACCACGACGCAGCGCACGATGTCGCCCTTCTTCACCTGACCGCCGGGAGTTGCCTCCTGCACGGCACAGATGATGACGTCGGCGAGACCGGCATAGCGACGCTTGGAGCCACCAATGACCTTGATGCACTTCACACGCTTGGCGCCGCTGTTGTCAGCGACGTTGAGCATGGTCTCCATCTGAATCATTTACATCCTCCGAACTCTTCTTGGCCAGAGGTGCCTTTGCACATGGCCAGAAGCAAGCGGTCTTACTTACTTGGCACGCTCCACGATCTCGACGAGACGCCAGCGCTTGGTCTTGGACATGGGGCGGGTCTCCATGACGCGCACGGTGTCACCCAGACCTGCCTCGTTCTTCTCGTCGTGGCAGTGAAGCTTCTTGTGAATGGTCATCATCTTGCCGTACTTGGGATGATGCTTACGGTACTCAATCTGAACCGTGATCGTCTTATCGCCAGAGAGGGAGATGACGGTCCCGGTGCGCATCTTGCGCGCGTTCCTGATTTCGGTATCAGCCATAACTTATCTCACTCTCAACTCTACTTGTTGGCCTTTGCGGCGGCAATCTGACGGGCACGCATCTCGGTCTGAACACGTGCGATGTCACGCTTGACGTTGGTCACGCGAGCGGTGTTGTCAAGCTGGCTGGTGGCCATCTGAAAACGGAGGTTAAAGAGCTCCGCGCGGCCTTCCTCGAGCTTCTTGGCCAGCTCCTCATCGGTGAGCTCGCGAATGTCCTTGTACTTCATGTTGGCTATTCCTCCCCTGCCTGGTCGGCACGGCTGACGATCTTGGTCTTGATCGGCAGCTTGTGCTGGGCGAGACGCAGGGCCTCATGAGCCACTTCCTCGCTCACGCCATCAATATCAAACATGATGCGGCCGGGCTTCACAACGGCCACCCACTCCTCGGGATTGCCCTTACCGGAACCCATGCGGGTCTCAGCCGGCTTCTTGGTGATGGGCTTGTCGGGGAAGATGGTGATCCAGACCTTACCACCACGGCGCATGCGACGCGTCATGGCAATACGGGCGGCCTCGATCTGGC